>JAZSMB010000027.1:0-2707 GCA_045535685.1 Candidatus Scatosoma sp. | reverse complement strand
CCCGAAAATCGACTTCCACTTGGAAGACTCTATCGGCACAACGTGGCAATGCGGTACGATTCAGCTCGACTTCCAACTTCCCCAACGCTTTGAAATGGAATATATCGGCGAAGACGGCGGCAAGCACCGCCCGATCATGGTACACCGCGTAGCGTTTGGCTCGATCGAACGTTTCATCGGTATTTTGATCGAACACTTCGCAGGTAAATTCCCCGTATGGCTTTCGCCGACGCAAGTAAAAATTTTGCCGATTACCGATAGACAAGAAGGGTATGCAAAAGCACTTTGCGCGAAGATGAAAGAAGTGGGTATTCGTGTATCCGTGGACGATAGAAACGAAAAAATCGGTTATAAAATCCGTGAAGCGCAAATGGAAAAAGTGCCTTATATGCTCGTTTTGGGCGATAAGGAAATGGAAAATGGCGAAGTAGCCGTTCGCCGCCGTGACGGCGAGCAATCGGTTGTTAAAGGCGACAAATTTATCGCAACCGTACAAGCGGATATTGCAGATAAAAAGGTGTTTTAACAAGGGGTAAAAATGTATATTTCTACGACCACCAACTATTTCAAAAAACTCGGCGATTATAAAAGCCGCGTGGCTACTATGAAAGAATGCGGTTTCGACGCGTACGATTTCACGTTTGAGAACGATTATTACGCGGAAAAACCGTTTGGTGAAAAGAATTATATAGAAAATGCAAAAGCGTTCCGTTGCTATGCGGAAGGTTTGGGGATGGTATGCCATCAAACGCACGCACCCTTTCCCACTGCAAAAGTAAACGACGACGCGTATAATGAGGAAATTTTTTCTAAAATCGCGCATGCGATCGAAATCAGCGGTGTGCTCGGCGCAAAAGTATGCGTCGTGCATCCGTCGGTGGAGCATTCGGTTGAAGAAAATATCCGTTTATATCAAGCATTTGAACCGTACGCAAGAAAAGCAGGTGTAAAGATCGGTGTGGAAAATATGACGCGCGACACCGGCTCGCACCATACCCATATAAAGGCAATTTTAGACGGCTTGCCTCAAGACGTATTTGTGTTTTGCTTGGATACGGGGCACGCGGAAATGGCGCAAAATAAAACGAGTGCCGTGGATATGGTACGCACGATGGGCAGTCGATTGCAGGCGGTGCATTTGCACGATTGCGATTTAATTCGCGATAACCACGGTTTACCGTTTACGTATAAAATCAATTTCGACGCCATAATCAACGAAATGAAAAAAGTGGGATATTGCGGTGACGTTATGCTAGAGACGGGTTCGTTTTTTAGCGGAGTGCCTGCGGAACTTTTGCCCGCGTATGCAAAGTTGGCGGCGAAAGTGGCCGACTATATTAGAGAGCAATTACAAAAATAAAAATTTATTGATTTTTTTCAAAAAATACGTCAAATTCGCTTGACGAAGGGTTTGTGTTTATGCTATTATATACAAGCTAAGCAGAAGCAAACCTTCTCGCCGTGCGGTTTTGATCGGTACGGCTCGATAAATTTCCGTAAAGCTCAAAAGGGCAAAAAACGGTTTTTCGATGGAGAAGGATTGCGCGTAGCAGTCCTTTTTAATTTTTTCGTGAGGTACACTACCATAAAAGACCAACATCAAATCAACGAAAATATTCGCGATAGAGAAGTCCGCGTTATTTCCGCGGAAGGCGAACAACTCGGCATTATGAGTGCGGCAGAAGCATTGCGTATTGCGGAAGACGAGAACTTGGATCTCGTTAAAATTTCCCCCAACGCTGTTCCGCCTGTATGCAAAATCATGAACTATGGCAAGTTCAAGTTCGAACAAGCGAAAAAGGAAAAGGAAAACCGCAAAAACCAAAAAGTGGTGGAACTTAAAGAAATTTATTTGTCGATGACGATTGATATCGGCGATCTCAACGTAAAAGCGAAAAAGACGATTGAGATGCTGGGCGACGGAAACAAAGTAAAGGTATCCATTCGTATGCGCGGCCGTCAACAAGCGCACGCTTCGATGGGTGTGGACGTTATGAACCGCTTCTTTGATATGCTTGGCGGCAAAGCCGTTATGGATAAAGCTCCCAAGACGGAAGGAAGAAACATTTTGATGATTCTTTCCCCTGCGAAATAATCGCAAATTCCATTCAAATAGGACAAGCAGGTAGCTTGCTTATCATAAAAAAGTAAAAAAATCTCGGAGGATAAAAGATATGCCTAAACAGAAAACCCATAGCAGTACGAAAAAGCGTTTCTGGCTTACCGGTTCGGGTAAAGTAAACAGATCCCACAGCGGTAAGAACCACAAAGCTGAAACCAAGAACAGAAAGAGAAAGAGAAACTTGCGTCAAACCACGCTTGTTGACTCCACGAAAGAAAGCACCGTGAAGAGCATGATGCCTTACAAGAAATAAGAAGGGAGGATAATCGAAAATGCGTATTAAGAGAGCAGTAAACGCGGTTAAAAAGCGTAGAAAAATTTTAAAGCTTGCGAAAGGTTACTACGGTAACAAGAGCAAATCGTACAGAATCGCTAGAGAAGCGGTTATGAAATCGCTGAACTATGCGTTCATCGGCAGAAGAAGAAGAAAGAGAGATTTCCGCCGTCTTTGGATTGCAAGAATCAACGCAGCGGCAAGACAAAACGGTCTTTCCTACAGCAAAATGATGCACGGTCTTTCCGTTGCAGGTATCAACCTGAATAGAAAAGTACTTGCTGACCTTGCAGTAAACGATGCACCTGCAT
>JAZSMB010000055.1:0-9339 GCA_045535685.1 Candidatus Scatosoma sp. | reverse complement strand
CATTACGGTACGGGCAAAAATAAGAATAAGATTATTTCGGGCGATCCCGACGGCCCGCTCGAAGATACGGCGGTTAGAACCAACCGTCAAGGCTCGTATATTCGCTTTAAGCCGGACGCGCGTGTCTTCCAAGAAATCAATTTCGATTTAGATACCGTAGAAGAACGTTTAAAACAAATGGCGTTCTTAAATAAGGGCGTAGAAATCACTTTGATCGACGAGCGTATTTCCATGGCGGAAGCGAAACGCCGTATGTCGTTTATGGATACGGAAAGTGAAGAACAAAACGCGGAAGAAACAAGCGCGGAAACCGAGCAAGCTCCGCAAACGGACGAGCCGTTCGATTTGTTGTCGCTTGCCAGCCAAAACGCGCCGCAGCAATCGCTGTTTGATGCCGTGGACGAGCTTGCTTTGGAAAGTGAGCCGTATCGCGTCGTATTCAAGTACGACGGCGGTATTTCCGACTACGTAAAAGATTTAACGCGCGACGAAAGACGTATCTATGCGCAACCCATCTATTATAAAACGGTTAAAAACGACATTTTAATCGAATTTGCCCTGCAACACACCGACGGCTACGGTCAAAAAATGATTTCTTTCGTAAACAATATTAAAACGGTGGACGGCGGTTATCACGAAGTCGGCTTAAAATCGGGCTTGACGAGAGTTTTTAACGAATATGCACGCAGTAGCGGTATTTTAAAAGACAAAGACGCGAACTTGCAAGGGGACGATTACAGCGAAGGGCTGAACGTGGTGCTTTCCGTAAAAATCGGCGTTGTAGAGTTCGAAGGTCAAACGAAAACCAAACTGGGTAATACGGCGGCGCGCCCTGCGGTGGAGAGTGCGGTTGTCGATGCTTTTGCCGAGTTTAAGAACGTCCGCGGTTATAAAAAGACGATGGACGAAATTATTAAAAAGGCGCAAGGGGCGGCAAAATCGCGTATCGCGTCTAAAGAAGCGTTGGATAACGCAAGAAAAACCAAGAAAATCGACGGTTTGACTTTGATTGGTAAGCTCGCAGGTTGCTCGGGCAGAAAACCCGAACTTAACGAAATGTTCATCGTAGAGGGCGACTCGGCAGGCGGTACGGCAAAACAAGCGCGCGTACGCCAAACGCAAGCCATTTTGCCTTTGCGCGGTAAACCGCTCAACGTGGAAAAGAAAAAATTAAGCCAAATCCTCGAAAACGAAGAAATTCGAACGATGATCAGCGCCATCGGCGCGGGTATCGATCCCGATTTCAAGCTGGAAAAAGCCAACTATAACAAAATCATCATTTTATCGGATGCCGATCAAGACGGTATGCATATCCGTTGTATTTTGCTTACTTTCTTCTTCCGTTATATGCGCCCGTTGGTCAACGCAGGCTACGTGTATATCGGTATGCCGCCTTTATATAAAATTCAAAAGGGCAGCAAAATCGAATACGCTTACGACGATAAAGAATTAGACGAAAAAGCGGCGAAATTTGGTAAAGGCTACGAAGTACAACGCTACAAAGGTTTGGGTGAGATGAACGCCGACCAACTTTGGGAAACGACGATGAACCCTGCCACGCGTAATTTGATTCAAGTAACCGTCGAAGACGCGGCGAAAGCGGAAAAAATGATTACGACGCTGATGGGCGATAAAGTAGAGGGCAGAAAAGAATTCTTGGCGCGCTATGCAAACTTTAATAAGCGCGATTCGTTTATGGAAAAGATGGAAAAAACGGACAAGGAGGTAGAAAACGATGGCGAAATCTAAACAAGAACCCGAAATGATGGAGCCTAGCGGTCAATTATACGTTGAGCCGCTTGAAAAAGTATTGCATACCTCTATGTTGCCGTATGCCGAATACGTTATTTTGGACCGTGCTTTGCCGAGAGTAGAAGACGGCTTAAAACCCGTTCAACGCCGTATTTTATATACGATGAACGAAATGGGTTTAACTCCCGATAAACCGCATAAAAAATGCGCGCGTATCGTCGGCGATTGCATGGGTAAATACCATCCGCACGGCGATAGCTCCGTTTACGATGCGATGGTGCGTATGGCGCAAGATTTCAATATGGGCAAAACGCTCGTGGACGGACACGGTAACTTTGGTTCTGTGGACGGCGACCCTGCCGCGGCTATGCGTTATACCGAAGCGCGTATGCAACCGCTTGCTTTGGAGCTTTTGCGCGATATCGACAAGGAAACGGTCGGTTTTTCCTTAAACTTCGACGACAGTTTAAAAGAACCGGACGTATTGCCCGGTCGTTTCCCTAACTTGCTCGTCAACGGCGCGTCGGGTATCGCGGTCGGCTTAGCAACCAACATTCCTACGCATAACTTAGAAGAAGTGATCAACGGCGTAGTAGCTTACATCGATAATCCCGCTATTTCCCTTGAAGAAATGATGGAATATATCCCTTGCCCCGATTTCCCTACGGGCGGGGTTATTCTTGCGAACGAGTTGATTCAAGCGTATAAAACGGGTCGCGGTAAAATTACGCTCCGTGCGAAAATCACGGCGGAAAAAGCGGATAACGGAAAGACGAATTTGGTTATTACCGAACTTCCGTATCAAGTAAACAAAGCGCAGCTTTTGCGTAAAATCGTGGAACTTTGCGGAGATAAGAAAGAAGAACTTGAGGGCGTTGATCACGTCGCGGACGAATCGGATAGATCGGGTATGCGCGCGGTTATTCGCGTAAAAAAAGGCGCGGATATCGACGGTATTTTGAAATGCTTGTATAAGTACAGCGATTTGGAAGTGACCTTTGGTATCAACATGGTCGTAATCGCCGACGGTAAGCCCCAACAACTTGGCTTGATGGAAATTATCCGTCACTACGTTAAATACCAACAAAAAGTCGTTAAACGCAGAACGTTGTTCGATTTAAAACGCGCACAGCAACGCTGCCATATCTTGGAAGGTCTGATTATCGCCGTACAAAATATCGACGAAGTGATTGCGATTATCAAAAAATCGGAAAGTACGGGCGACGCTCGCGCGAAGTTGATGGCACGCTTTGAAATTTCCGAAGCGCAAGCACAAGCGATTTTGGATTTGCGTTTGGCGCGGTTGACGAAGCTTGAAATTTACAATTTGGAACAAGAGCTCAAAGAACTCAAAAAGCTCATCAAAAAACTCACGGCAATTTCAAAGAGCGGCGAACAGCAACTGCAAGTGGTTAAAGAAGAAATTACGGGAATCAAAGACAAATACCCCACGCCGAGAAAGACCAAACTCGTGTTTACGCGCGATGAAGCGGACGCAATGGTTTCCGTTGCACCTCGTCAAAAAACGGCGCAGGCTTGCACGGTTGTTTATACCGCAGACGATACCTTTAAAGTATTGATCGGTAAAGATGCAGAAGCGTTGCAAAAACCCGTAGAAGGCAAGTTTAAGCCGCAACTGATCGCTTTGCATACGTTAAAGACGAAAACCGACCAAACGGTTTATGCGTTTACCAACTACGGTAACTGCCATAAGATTGATATTTCCGATGAAAGCTTGGCATGTAAATTCAACGAAAACGGTAAGACGCTGAAAGATTGTTCCAAAGATGCGGAAACGGGCGAAAAAGTCGTTGGTTTGTTTGCGGTTGGCGAGCGTATGCCGTACGGTTCTCTTTTGTTCTTTACCAAGAAAGGTATGATTAAGAAATCGGAGTGGAGCGAATACGAGCAACGCAAGGATAGTTTCCAAGCCGTCAAACTCAACGAAGAAGACGAAGTAATCAACGTGGAAGAAGAAACGCTGGATAAAGAAACGATTATCATCGTCACCAAAGAAGGCGTTTGCTTAAATGCGCTCAAAGACGATATTCCCACGCAAGGCAGAATTTCCACGGGTGTTCGCGGAATTATGCTCCGTGAAACGGACAGCGTAATTTTGATGACGCAAATCAACGGCGAAGGCGAAATTGTCGTTGCGACGGACGAAGGCAAGTTTAAGCGAGTAATCGCATCGCAAATCGAACCGTCCAAGCGTTATAGAAAGGGCAGTATGATCGTTGCGCTTAGAAGCGGCGCGAGCGTACTTTGCGCAAGCTACGTTACCAACCCTTACAAACTTGCCGTTGTAGAGAAAAACCAAAACGTGTCCGAACTTTCCAGCGAAGACGTATTTTTATCCATTCAAAGCGCGCACGCAATGCGAGTGGTCGGGTATAAGGAAAACTCGATAGAACAAGTAATCCCTATGCCGTATAAAAAGGACGAATGATTGCCTAAATACAAGCATAATTAAAAAAAATCTCACATAAAATATCTCGTAACGTAAACTACGGAGGTCGAGATTTTGTGGGATTATATTGAACAAAGAGTGATTGAGTGCGCGGAATATATCGTATCGACGGAGTGTACCGTTCGTGCGTGTTCCGCGCATTTTTCCATAAGCAAATCAACGGTACATAAAGACGTGTCCGAGCGATTGCAATATATAGATGCCGATTTATACGAACGCACGCGTAAAGTGCTGGATAGAAACTTAAGCGAAAGACATATTCGCGGTGGTATTGCCACTAAAGAAAAATACGCCAAAAAAACGGAAAAAACCGTGTAAAAAGCAGGCGAAACGTTGATTTTTTAGCAAAAAAGTGATATAATTTTTACATAATTTACCATAACAAGGAAAAACCAATGAAAACCATCAAAGCCGTCGGACGATTTTTTCAATATTATAAACCGCATAAAAAACTGTTTTTAATCGACCTCGTTTGCTCGTTTTTAATTTCCGTTTGCAATATGTTCTATCCGATGATTGCGCGAAATATAATGAACGATTATGTACCGAACTCTAACTTGCGCTTATTGATTGTTTGGGTAATCGTTCTTGCCGCTATTTACGCGGTCAAATGCGTGCTTACTTATATCGTAGGGTACTGGGGCCACGTACTTGGCGTGCGGTTGCAAGGGGATATGCGGCGCGATTTATTCCGTCATATCGAAACGCTTTCCTTTTCCTTTTTTGACGAAAATAAAACGGGTAG
Source organism: Candidatus Scatosoma sp. (assembly GCA_045535685.1). GTDB lineage: Bacteria > Bacillota > Clostridia > Christensenellales > Borkfalkiaceae > Scatosoma. The sequence continues at coordinate 4,372 of JAZSMB010000055.1, read as the reverse complement.
CGTTATGTCGCGCATCATCAACGACTTGTTCGAAGTATCCGAACTCGCTCATCACGGGCCGGAAGACGTATTTAACTCGTTTTTATCTATTATCGGCGCATTGATTATGCTTGGGATTATCAATCCTTGGCTGTCGCTCATCGTGCTTTGTTACGTACCTTTTATGATTTTGTTTGCGGCGAAAGCACGCGGCAAAATGAATAAAGCGTTTGACGAATCCCGTCAAAAAGTAGCCGTTCTGAATGCGGAAATCGAATCGTCCGTGTCCGGCGTGCGCGTGACGAAAGCATACAATGCACAAGAGCAAGAAGGAGAAAAGTTCGACGCCGTCAACGATTCGTTTAAAAAGGCGCGTACGGCGTCCTATCGCGCGATGGGCGGTTTTCAAGCGGGTATGTCCGCTTTTAACGACTTTTTATATCTGCTTGCTTTGGTTGCAGGCGGTTTAATGTTCTACTTTGGACAAATCAACGGTCCTGATTTTACTGCGTTTATCTTGTATATTACCATGCTCCTTGCGCCCATTCGTACACTCGTGTCGTTGTTTGAGCAAATTCAAGACGGCTTAACGGGCTTTAATCGTTTTTGCGCGCTTATGGACACGCCTGCCGAATACGAACCGCAAAATCCCGTGCAAGCCGACTTGGACGGCGATATCGTCTTTGATAACGTGCGCTTTGGCTATAAAAACGCGGAACGCGGGGATACGGAAGTATTAAAAGGCGTTTCGTTTACCGTTAAAAAAGGAAAAACGGTTGCGCTTGTCGGCTCATCGGGCGGCGGTAAGACGACGATATGCCATCTTTTACCCCGTTTTTATAAGCTTGACGACGGCAAAATCACGATCGGCGGTATAGACGTCAACGACGTGCATTCGTCCTGTCTGCGCGATAAAATCGCGGTTGTGCAACAAGACGTATTTCTCTTTTCGGGTAGTATTCGCGATAATATCACGTACGGCGCAACGGATAAAACGGAAGAAGAGATTATTTTAGCGGCAAAGCGCGCAAATATTCACGATTACGTCATGTCGCTCCCCGCCGGTTACGATACAGAAGTAGGGGAACGCGGCGTTAAGTTGTCGGGCGGTCAAAAACAGCGTATTTCGATTGCGAGAGCGTTTTTAAAAAATCCGCCTATTCTCATTTTGGACGAAGCGACGAGCGCGCTGGATAATATGACGGAAATGCAAATTCAAAGCTCGCTTGCCGCTCTTGCAGGCGGACGAACGACTCTGGTTGTGGCGCATCGTTTATCCACCGTGAAAAACGCCGACGAAATTTTGGTCGTCACCGACGGATTGATTACCGAGCGCGGTACGCATGAGGAGTTGGTGCATAGCGACGGTTTATACGCGCAATTATATCGTTATCAGTTTAAAGAATAACGAAAAAGGACTTCCATCGAAGTCCTTTTCTAAAATTAGCGTACTTTTTTTCGAAAAAGTATTTACAAGTAAGAAAAAATGTATTATAATAATACATTATAATAGATATCGTATAAAATATCACGTATGGGGTAAAAAAATGATTTTAGATTTGTTTAAGGGTACTGTTATCGTTGAACAATTATGGATGCTGCCCGATTTATTATTATCCGTAGTGCTGGGTTTTTTAATCGGCTTAGAACGTAAATTCCGTTTCAAAGAAGCAGGGATACGCACGCATACGATCGTATCTTTCGGCGCAGCGCTGATGATGGTCATTTCCAAGTATGCATTTGGCAGCGAAGCGGATGCGGCGCGTGTTGCCGCGCAAATCGTTTCCGGCGTCGGTTTCCTTGGTGCGGGAATGATTGTGTATAGACAACACGAAGTAAAAGGTTTAACGACGGCGGCTGGCGTTTGGGCTACGGCGGGCGTCGGTATGGCTTGCGGCGGTGGCTTGTACTGGGTAGCAATCGGCGCAACGGCGCTGCTCATTGTGGTACAATGCATTTTCCATATGCGTTGTCGTTTGTTTAGACATAAACAATATTATTCGGTAAAAATTGAATTTTTCCAAACGGGTGAAGAGAACCAAAAAATCAAAGAAATTTTTGGTACGGATCGGTTTAATCACTTGGTTATTAAAAGAGAAAACGGTCAAGTGACGTATAGCGCTACCTTGAACACCGATCAAGAATTTTCTTCTACCAATTTAAACAAAATTATTTCCGAAAATCCGTTTATTTGCTCGATTGAACGTTGCGATAAAGAATAAAAAAATCCAACCGCCGAAACGGTTGGACTGTGGCAGGGGCTATAAGAATTGAACTCATCTCATTGGTTTTGGAGACCAAGGCACAACCACTATACCAAACCCCTAAACAACGTAGCTATTATATAACAAAAAAAAGAGTTTGTCAATTGATTTTACGGTAATTCTTACGGAAATTTCAGAAAAATTACAAACTTTGTAAAAAGTAGGTTTTATATGAAAAAAACAGTTACGCTTTATACCGACGGCGCGTGTTCGGGAAATCCCGGTATTGGTGGATACGGCGGAATTTTAATATACGGGGAACATTCTCGCGAATACAGCGGCGCGGAAAAAGAAACTACGAATAATCGTATGGAAGTGACGGCTGTTATCGTTGGTTTACAACGCATAAAATACCCGTGTAAAGTGGAAATTTATAGCGATTCTGCCTATACGGACAATGCGTTTGTTAACGGCTGGATTTACGCATGGAAAAAGGCGGGGTGGAAAAAAGCGGACGGAAAGGCGGTATTAAACGTCGATTTATGGGAGCAGCTTTATGAGCTTGTGAAAATACACGAAGTTACTTTTCATAAAGTTGCAGGGCACGCGGATAACGCATTAAATAACCGTTGTGACGAATTAGCACGCGGGGCGATTACCGAGTTTCGCAAAACTTTACCTAAGGAAGAACTCGTGGAGGAGGTGCCGACGGCAGAAACGTAATCGTTTGTATGAAGTTAAGCGTAATGGACTATACTACGTAGTATGATGAAACAACGTTCCATACAAAGCGAAAGAACAAACAAGCAAGTAAAAACAGGCAAAGCATACGCTTTGCCTTTCATTATTTCCAGCCTGTTATTAACGATTGGCTGTTGCGTGTTTTCCGTTTTATGTCTTTATCAATCGAATATTCCGTTTTTTTTAGAAAATATCGTTGCGTTTTCCCTTTTACTTTGCACGATCTTTGTCGTCATTTTTGGCATATGCACGTGGTTGATCATACGGGATAAAGAACGTGCGTATAAAACCTGTTTCAGTATACTCATTTTACTCTTAGTTTCTGCAATTTTGTTATTCATTCTATTAAAAACGGGCTTTTTTCGCGTAATCAAAGACGAAAACTCTTTGCAACAATACCTTGCGGAAAAAGGGGCTTGGATGCCTGTTATATATATCGTGTTACAATATTTACAAGTTATCGTATTACCCATTCCCGGTATGGTAAGTACGTTGGCGGGCGTAGCGCTTTTTGGGCCTTTACAAACATTACTATATAGTTTTTTAGGAATTATGCTCGGTTCGCTAACTGCGTTTTTTATCGGCAGAAAAGTGGGGTATAAAGCGGTTGCTTGGATAGTGGGAGCGGATACGCTCACAAAATGGCGTAAAAAATTAAAAGGGAAAGATCATTTGTTGCTTACGCTGATGTTTCTATTGCCCCTTTTCCCCGACGACGCATTGTGTTTTATCGCGGGGCTTTCGAATATGTCCACGCGGTATTTCATAATAATGTTGACGCTATCGCGTCTTCTCGCAATCTCTCTTACGTGCTATTCGATTGACCTCATACCTTTCAATACGTGGTGGGGGTTGTTGATTTGGGGAGCGTTTTTTGCTTTTGTTATTCTTTCATTCCTCATTGTGTATAAAAACATCGAAAAAATACAGGCATGGCTTTCCAAGCGTTTTAAGATATTTTCCAAGAAGAATAAAAAGGAAAACTAATATTTGTAATACCAAAGCCACGCGAACGATAAGCGAAATAATGCACTCGGTTAAAACGGAAAAGCGAATAAAAATTGAATGATGAAACGACGATGCGAATGGTATAATCATTTCGAATGCCCGCTCGTCGATTTTTTTAATAAAAAATTGAAAATATTCTTTCATTTACTTGCTTTTCTAAACCGTTTGCGGTATAATGATACTTGGTAGGAATTTGGCAAAAAAATCAAAGGCTATTGTTTCTTTTGCCATTTTTACCGAATTTCTTGGAGGATACATTATGGATAAAATTCAACTACTGCAAGAAAGAAAAGCGAAAGTAGAAGAAGCAAGCAAAGAAGTACGTGCGCGCATCAACGCAATCGTAGACGAAAACAGCTTTGTTGAACTTGCTGCATTCAGCTTTTCTAAAAACGACTTTTACGCAGAGGAGGCTGCCGGCGAAGGCGTCGTAACTGGTT
>JAZSMB010000054.1:0-2926 GCA_045535685.1 Candidatus Scatosoma sp. | reverse complement strand
CCATATTGACAAGGTTTGGGCAGTTGAAGTTTTCGTGATTGCGGATTGCACCAAGGGTGTTGCTTCCTTCGTCACCCCAAAGGTGCGCGTCAGGAAGTGCCCCTATTCCGCAACTGTCAAGTACGATAATAAAGGCTCTTTTCATCATGCAAGTTCAAGAGCAATTTCCATCATCTTCGTGAAGGAATTTTGTCTTTCTTCCGCCGTCGTATTTTCTTCGGGATAGATAAACGAGTCGCTTACCGTACAAATGCAAAGCGCTTTCTTCCCCGCTCTTGCCGCGTTGCAGTAAAGTGCCGCAGATTCCATTTCTACGCCGAGTACGCCCATCTTCGACCATTGCATACCCGAGTTTGCATCGTCGTAAAACATATCCGAAGACAGTATGTTTCCAACGCGATAATTTACGCCTGCTTTTTCACATTCTTCCACCGCGCGACGAACCAAATCAAAGTCCGCAATCGGGCTGAAAGTACCGGGTAAATTATACTGCGAAGCATAGTTTCCATTCGTACATGCCCCCATCGCAACGATAATATCCCGCACGTGCAAATCGGGCGAGAAAGAGCCGCAAGAGCCTACGCGAATAATTGCGTCGACGTCATAGAAATTGAAAAGCTCGTACGAGTAAATACCGATCGAGGGTTGCCCCATACCCGAAGCCATAACGGAAACGCGTTTGCCTTTATAATAACCCGTATAACCTTGTACGCCACGCACGTCGTTGACGAGCACAGCATTTTCCAAATAATTTTCTGCAATAAATTTTGCACGTTTCGGATCCCCCGGCATCAAAACCGTCTTCGCAAAATCACCGAGTTTTGCGGAAATATGCGGTGTAGGTACTCCCATAATTTTTATCTCCTTTTTTTCTTTTAATCAATAGCCCTTGCCTTCAACGCCTTGTACGGCTTTAACGACACGACTCGTGCCAAGTCTAGAAGCTCCTGCATCCAAAAACGCTTGGGCGTCTTCCAAACCTGAAATACCGCCCGCCGCTTTGACAAGCACTTTTTCACCAACGTTTGCGCGCATTAGACGCACGTCCTCAAGCGTTGCGCCAGCTTTCGAAAAACCCGTAGAGGTCTTAATATAGTCTGCGCCGGCTTCCGTAACAAGCTTGCACATACGCACCTTTTCCTCTTCCGTCAAAAGGCAAGTTTCAATAATAACTTTCAAGATTTTTTCGCCGCAAGCTTTTTTGATTTGAGCGATTTCATCGCACACCTGCCCGTCGCATTCCGCTTTCAAAAGCCCGATATTGATGACCATATCAATTTCATCCGCGCCGTTTGCAATCGCGTCTTGCGTTTCAAAAACTTTAACCGCCGTCGTGTTATAACCGTTCGGAAACCCGATAACCGTACAAATTTTCAGCTTGTCCCCTACGTACTCTTTCGCTTGCTTTACGTAGCTGGGCGGAATACATACGGACGCCGTACCGTATTGCATCCCTTCGTCGCAAATTTTGCGGATTTGTTCCCACGTCGCCGTCTGCCCAAGTAACGTATGATCACACGTGGATAAAATTTTTTTCGTATCTAACATATTTTTTCTCCCGATAAAATATTTTTCCAAATTCCATTATACCTCTTTTTCTCTCGACTGTCAAGACTGTCAAGGAATTTTTTTAGCAAATAGCACCAATTTTCGTTGTTTTTTAGCAAAAAAACGCACTTTTTTCGTGTTTTTTATCTCCACCGAACAACGAACAAATTTTCGCCCCCTTTATTGAAAATAAATTATCCACATTTTTTTTGGTTTTTTGTTGAAAAAAGGTTTGCTTTTTGTCGAAAGAAGTGTTATTATAGAACCGTGATATTGTAGAGTAATATGGTCTTGTGACCCTAAATGAAGGAAAATTTATGACGATTTCAATTAAAAAAGCAAGCTTGTGGAAAAGATTTTCGGCTTGGCTGTTCGATATTATCTTGACGATTACCATCGCCGTGGGGGCAGCGTTTGTCGTTTCCAAAGTTGTCCATTATGACAGCTACACCGAAAAAATGCAAGCAAAGTATGATCAATATGAACAAAAGTACGGCATTGATATTGACATCTCGGAAGATGAATACGAGAAACTGACCGACGATGAAAAAGCAATTTACGAAGCGGCGGACGAAGAATTCCGTGAGGATCCCGAAGTTCGTGAAATTCAAGGAAAAATATTCTCACTTTCTTTACTCATCCTCAGTCTCGGGGTATTCTCTGCTTATTTCATTTGGCATTTTGTAATCCCGCTACTACTCAAAAATGGACAAACTTTAGGCAAGAAATGTTTTTCTATTGCCGTTATGCGGACGAATTCCGTTAGAATAACGAGTCCTTTCTTGTTTATACGCTCTATGCTCGGTATGTATGCAATGGAAACGATGGTGCCCTTGTTGATGGTAATGATGCTCCTTTTCGGCATTCTCGGTTCAATGGCTCTTATTATAATTGGTCTTATCTTCCTTTTGCAAATTATCGTAATGATTATGTCGAAAACAAACTCCACTATTCACGACCTTCTTTCCGACACCGTTGTTATCGACATGACCACACAAAAGATTTTTGAAAGTGAAGACGCGCTTGTCGCGCACAAAGAAATGCTCGCGGAAATGGAATCCGCACAAGCAAACGGCGAAGAATACACGCCCATCAATCTTTTTGGCAACGCGACCTATCGCACGGACGTTACGGAAGAAACAACGGAAAACGTGAGCGAATTGGAAGAAACTCCGATTCAAGCACCTACCAACGAAGAAAATAATCAAGATTCCGAAACGGAAAATTGATAAAAAATAGAGAAATAATAAACGCTTTCAGGGAGGTTTTATGAAAGTAGAATTAAAAAATTTAACCAAAATCTTCCCCAGTCGCAACAAAAAGTCTGGTGAAGAAGTTGTCGCGGTAAACAATTTCACGTTTACCATCCCCGACGGTA
>JAZSMB010000139.1:0-7948 GCA_045535685.1 Candidatus Scatosoma sp. | reverse complement strand
ATCGCCCATAACGTCGCCCAAATAATCGCCGGGTACGGCAATTTTTAAGGTATGCACGGGTTCAAGCAAAATGGGTTTCGCATTCTTCAAACCTTCTTTATACGCGATGTTCGCCGCCATCTTAAACGATAATTCGTTGGAGTCTACGTCGTGATAGCTGCCATCGTACAGCACGGCTTTCACGCCCACGACGGGATAGCCCGCCAAAGGCCCGTTTTCCATACTTTCGCGCAAACCCTTTTCAACTGCAGGGAAGTAATTTTTCGGCACCGCGCCGCCCACAACTTCTTCATCGAATACGAAATCTTCTTCGCAAGGGGAGAAACGAATTTTAACGTGACCGTATTGACCGTGTCCGCCCGATTGTTTTTTGTGCTTGCCTTCCGCTTCCGCGCTGCCGCGAATGGTTTCGCGATACGCAATTTTCGGTGTGGAGAGTTTGATATCCACGCCGTAGCGCGCCTTTACTTTTTTAACGAGCGTTTCAATTTGAATATCGCCTTGCCCGCCGAGTAAAATTTCGCCCGTTTCCACGTTCTTTTCTACCGAGAAAGTATAATCTTCTTCTCTAAGTTTCGCAAGCCCTGCGAACACTTTGTCTTCTTCGCCTTTCTTTTCTGCAGCAACTGCCATAAACAAAGTGGGTTTCGGGAAATAAATCGGTTTAAAGCGTACTTTCGCCGCGGGATCGCAAAGCGTGTCGCCCGTGTTGGTATTGCTCAGCTTATTTACCGCGCCGATATCGCCCGCATTCAAAGCGTCGACAGGTTCCATTTTCTTGCCGCGCAGTACGTACACTTGCCCGATACGTTCTTCCGTTTCCGTATTCGCGTTCCAAACGGTCGAACCGCTCTTGAGAACGCCGCGGAAGTTTTTAATGTACGAAAGTTTACCCGAGAACGGGTCGATAACCGTTTTAAATACTTGTGCTGCGAAAGGCGCGTTCGCGTCCGTGCGCAAAGAAATAACTTTATCCGCCGCCAAATCGTCCGCAAGGGTATTGAGTCTTTCACGCGCTTGCGGCATATACCGCACGATTTCGTTCATAAGGTTAATAACGCCGCGGTTTTGGAGTGCCGACCCCGCCATAACGGGAATGGTATTAACGGACGCGATACCAAGACGGATACCGTGAATGGTTTCTTCTCTCGTCAAATCGCCCGTTTCAAAGTACTTATCCAGCAAAATTTCGTCGTTTTCCGCCGCCGTTTCCATGAGTTTTTCTTTCATGGTTTCTACTTCGCCGAGCATATTTTCGGGGACGGGAATTTCTTGCGGGCCGCCTTCCTTGAACAGATACGCCTTTTCTTGGAGTACGTTGATGCAGCCTTGCATTTTACCGTTTTCCATGATAGGGATTTGGATAGGCGCGATTTTACCGGCGTATTTATCGTGCAGAGCTTGAACGGTACCCACGTAGTTTGCGTTGTCTTTATCCATACCGTTGATAAAGATAATCAGCGGTTTACCCAAACGCAAGCAATGTTCTACAATCGCTTCCGCACCGATGGGGATAGACCCCGTTGCGCCGATAACGAGAAGTGCCCCGCCCGCCGCGCGCAAACCTTCGTTGCGTTCGCCTTCAAAATCGTAATAGCCAGGCAAATCGAGTAAATTGATTTTTACGTCTTGCCAGTTTACGTACGAGCAAGAAGTGTAGATAGACATTTTCTTGGCTTTTTCCAAATCGTCAAAATCGGACACCGTCGAGCCGTCGGTTACTTTGCCTTGCCGATCGATTGCGCCGCCGTTGAATAAAATGGCTTCAACGAGCGTAGTTTTACCCTCGCCGCTGTGTCCGACGACGGCAATGTTTCTGATGTTTTCTCCATGTTCGTTCATATAATAGAACCCCCTGCATAAGTTTTTATTATTTCGCTCGACGGGCAAGCCGCTCCGCCGTCGATTTGCCCTATTATAATACATTTCTTTCGCTTTTTCAAGGGGGTTTTGAAAAAAATTTGCAAATTTAGAAAATTTTTCTCAAAAAAGCCGTAACGAGGACGAAAAAACAATAAAAAACTCTTTCATAAAAGCGATAACGCGCTTTTATTCTCGCTTGACAAACGCTGAAAAAACATATATAATAAAAAGCGTTATGAAACGCATTTATTTAGACCACGCGGCAACCACGCCGCTGGATAAAGAAGTATTTAAAAAGATGGCTCCGTATTTTATGGACGATTACGGAAACGCCGACTCTCCGCACGCCTTGGGCAGAAAAGCGATGAGTGCGGTGGATTTTGCGCGCGATCAAGTAGCCGAATGCATCCACGCCGCAAAAAACGAAGTATACTTTACCTCGGGCGGTACGGAAGCGGATAACTGGGCGGTCATCGGCGCGGCGAAAGCGCAAAAAAAGCTGGGCAAAAACAAAATTATCCTTTCGTCTATCGAACACCACGCCGTTTTATACGCGGCGGAAAAGCTGGCTGGCGAAGGGTTTGAAATTTGCTATTTACCCGTAAACGCAGGGGGCAGGGTTGAGATCAACGCACTTAAAGCGGTCGTCGACGAGCATACCGCACTCGTAGCCGTAATGGCGGTCAATAACGAAACGGGCGTTTTGCAACCGATCCAAGAACTTGCTAAAATCGCGCATAGCCGCGGCGCACTCTTCTTTACCGATGCGGTACAAGCCGCGCCCTATCTCCCCATCGACGTAAAGGCGTGGGGGGTGGATTTGCTCGCGTTTTCTTCGCATAAATTCTACGGCCCGAAAGGCGTAGGCGCGTTGTATATCAAAAACGGAGTAAAAATCGACAAACACGTGGGCGGCGGCGAACAGGAACGCGGCTTGCGCGGCGGCACGGTCAACGTCCCCTCGGTAGTCGGGTTTGCGGCGGCGTATCAAAAATGCGTGGATAACCGCGAAGAAAATAATAAAAAAATACAAACGCTCGCCAACGCGTTTATGCAAGAATTATCCGTTTTGGACGGCGTCAAACGCAACGGGGATAGCGCAAACGCATTAGACGGCGTACTCAATTTACAAATCGAAGGCGTGGAAAACACTTCGCTTTTGTTTAATATGGACTTGCAAGGCGTTTGCATGGCGGCAGGTTCTGCTTGTGCGAGTGCGTCCATTAAACCCAGCCACGTACTCACGGCGATGGGGCTTAGCGAAGAACAAGCAAAACGAAGCGTGCGGATTAGTTTTGGCAAAGACAACGAAGTTGACCAAGTACAAGCTGCGGCGAATATTTTCGTGCAAACGATCCAGCGGTTACGCAAAAAGGGCAAATAAACGCAAAAAAATGGTGCGCAACCCTTTACAAGCAAGAAAAAATGTGATATAATATAAATCAAGAAATACGTTGGAGGTATGAAACTATGGCACACGTAATCAGCGACGAATGTATTGCTTGCGGCGCATGCGCAGACACCTGCCCCGTTGGCGCAATCGTTTTAGGAGATAACGGCATCTACGTTATTAACGACGACTGCGTAGATTGTGGCGCTTGCGAAGACGGATGCCCCGTATCGGCAATCAGCGAAAAATAAGTATAACAAAGGCAACGAGCGGTGCGTTGGGGTATAACCCGCGCACCGCTTTGTCACTTAAACCGCAAAAAGAATAGTTCCACGATCAGCCGCGCGAAAAATTCGCAAACTACGGCGAGGTGTTTTGGGGATAATTCTTTTGCATGGATTGCAAACGGTTGAGGAGTTTGGCGAGCCAATTATGGAAACTCGCCGTTTTCTTGATCAACCCTTGCAATAATTTTTCCAGGGCACGCGCAAGCAGCGCGTCCAACCCCAACAGGCGCAAAACTTTGATAAACACTGCTTTCATATACATACTCCTTGAGGCTAAGTCATTTTTTTAACTTTGCCTAAAAATAATCGAGTATGAAAAGCCGAGTGGCGTCTGCGCCCAAGGATACGTGCAACGAAAAATAGGGGAAATTTTTCCGTTTTTGCCCATCGTGCAAGCATTATAGCACACAAAAAAAGTTTGTCAAGACACTACTGACACTTTTTTTGCATTTTTTGAAAAAAATTTTTTGCGACGTACGTTTCCGCGCAATCGGCGAGGAATTTCGTTGCAATTTGGATAGAATAAAAGTAAGCAAAGGATAAGGCGTATGATTATTTTAGGGCTTGACCCCGGTCTTGCAACGCTGGGTTACGGCGTTATCGAAAAGGATAATAAAGGCAACTGCCGCGCAATCGATTGCGGCGTTATTCTTTCGCCCAAAGACGAGGGTTTGCCCGTCCGCCTTGCGATGCTCGAAGAAGGGCTTTGCAAAATTTTAGATCAATTTAACCCCGACGAAGTGGCGATAGAAGAATTATTCTTCTCCAAAAACATTACCACGGGTATCGCGGTGGCGCATGCACGCGGAGTGACGTTACTCACTTGCGTGAAAAAGTGCGGTAAGCTGTACGAATACACGCCTATGCAAATCAAACAAGCGTTGACAGGCTACGGCAGGGCGGATAAAAAACAAATGCAATCGGTGGTGGCGTCTTTGCTCAAACTCAAAAGCGTACCCAAGCCCGACGACGCGGCGGACGCGTTGGGTGTGGCGCTGTGCCACGCATTCACGAGCCGATTTGGCGAACTGTTCGCGGTTGGAAACATGACGCGCACCAAAGGCAAAAACGCAAACGCAGGCGCGGTGGATTTAATCGCAGAATCGGAAAGACGGCGCGCGGCACGCATACAAGCGCAAAAAAATAAGGATAAGGAACAAGGAAAATGATCGCATATTTAAGGGGAAGAGTTTTAACGATAACGGCAGAAACGGCAATCATCGAAGTAAACGGAATCGGCTACGAGGCGTACTGCTCGGGCGGGGCGTTCCGTAAAATGACGGTGGGGGAAACCGTCGAACTGTACACCTATTTACAGGTCAAAGAGGACGGTGTTACGCTGTTTGCGTTCGCCAGCCCGAAAGAAAAGGAAATTTTCTTAAAAGTAATTTCCGTTTCCGGCGTCGGTCCGAAAATGGGCGTGAGTATTTTAACCGGTCTTTCCGTGGACGAGTTTGCCGAGGCTATCGCAACCGCCGACGTCAAACGCTTATCCAAAGTAAAAGGCTTGGGCAAAAAGACGGCGGAAAAAATCGTACTCGAACTGCACGGTAAAATTTCTGCGGCGGAAGTGATGAGTGCAAGCGGCGATCCGCTGACAAGCGCCATCGAAGCGGCAACGGCTGCGCCCGTGCTTTCCATTCAAGACGAAGAAGCGATTTCCGCACTCATGGGCTTGGGCTTTACCAAAAACGAGAGCGTACAAGCGGTCAAACGCGCACACGAAACGGGCGCAAAAACGACGGAAGAGATTATCCGTAAAGCATTACAAGGTGGGATTTAACGCATGTTTGAAGAAGAAGATTTCATCGGCGAAGACAGCTTAATCGTGGGCACGAAAACCGAGTACGACGTGGAAGAGAACGTACTCCGTCCCAAAACGATGACAGACTACGTCGGTCAACAAAAAGTAAAAGAAAATTTACAAGTGTATATCGCGGCGGCGAAAGCGCGCGGCGAAGCGCTCGATCACGTGCTTTTATACGGCCCTCCGGGCTTGGGTAAAACCACGCTTTCGCATATCATCGCAAACGAAATGGGGGTTGCCATCAAAATGACCAGCGGCCCTGCCATCGAACGTTCGGGCGATTTGGCGGCGATTTTAACCAACTTAAACGAAGGCGACGTGTTATTCATCGACGAAATTCATCGTTTGCACCGTAGCGTAGAAGAAATTTTATACTCGGCTATGGAAGATTTTGCACTCGATATCATCGTGGGCAAAGGCCCGTCCGCGCGGAATATCCGCTTCACGCTCAACCGCTTTACTTTGGTGGGCGCAACGACGAGAGTGGGCATGCTCGCACCCCCCTTGCGTGATAGATTTGGTATCATTAACCGCTTGGAAATGTACACGGGCGACGAGCTTACGGAAATCGTTTGCCGTTCGGCAAAAGCGCTGGATATCGCCATCGAGGACGACGCGGCAAGAGAGATCGCCTGCCGTAGCCGCGGCACACCGAGAATCGCCAACCGCTTGTTAAAGCGCGTACGCGATTTCGCTTTGGTTAAGGGGAATACGACGATTACGAGAGCGGACGCGCGGTTTGCGCTTACTCGCCTTGAAATCGACGATTTGGGCTTAGATCAAACGGACAGAAACTTGCTTACCGCACTCATCGACAAGTTTGGCGGCGGTCCTGCGGGCTTGGAAACACTCGCGGCGACCATCAACGAAGACGCGAACACGATTGAGGACGTGTACGAGCCGTACCTTTTGCAGCTTGGCTTTATTGCACGCACCGCAAGGGGCAGAATTTGCTTAAAAGACGGTTATAAACACATGGGCGTAGAGCCGTCGCTCAAAGCTCGTAAACAAATTTCTATGTTCGAGGACGCGTGAGTTATGCAAGAAAAAGTGCAATACTTAAAAAGCGATTTTTATTATCATTTGCCCGAAGAGCAAATTGCGCAAACGCCGGCAAGTCCGCGCGATAGCTCGCGTTTACTTGTGTATCATCGCGACGGCAAAACGATCGAAGATAAAATTTTTAGAGATATTTGCGATTATTTGCAAGCAGGCGATTTACTCGTTGTCAACAACACGAAAGTGATTCCCGCCCGCGTTTACGCAAAAACCGCGCACGGCGGCGCGGTGGAGATTTTGCTGTTAAAGCGCCGCGATTTGAAAGAATGGGAAGTGCTGATGCGCCCTGGGAAAAAGGGTAAAATCGGCGCAAAAATGACGGTGAACGACGAACTTTCCTTTACCGTAAAGGATATTACCGATAGCGGCGAGCGGATTATCGAATTTGCATACGACGGCACGTTTGAGGATATTTTATCGCGCGTCGGCACGATGCCGTTGCCTCCGTATATCAAAGAAAAATTACAAGATCAATCGCGCTATAACACGGTGTATAGCAAAGTGGACGGCAGCGCGGCTGCACCCACGGCAGGGCTGCATTTCACGCCCGAGCTGATGCAAAAACTCCGCGATAAAGGCGTGGAGATGGCAGAAGTGCTGTTGCACGTGGGTTTAGGGACTTTTCGACCTGTCAGCGAAGAAGTGATTACCGATCACAAAATGCACTCGGAGTTCTACCAAATTAGCGAAGAGGCGGCACAGAAGATTAACCGCGCGAAAGCGGAAGGACGGCGCGTAATTGCCGTTGGTACGACTTCCGTGCGTACTTTGGAAAGCGTGGCGGACGATAACGGAACGGTGTGCGCTTGCAGCGGGAATACCGAAATTTTCTTATATCCGCCCTACAAAATGAAGTGCGTGGACGCGCTGATCACCAATTTCCACCTGCCCGAGAGTACTTTGATTATGCTCGTAGCGTGTTTGACTGGGCGCGAAGAAATTTTGTCCGTGTACAAATATGCAGTTGATAATCAGTACCGCTTCTTTTCTTTCGGAGATAGTATGTTCATCGTATAGACAGGATAACATTCGTTTCATTTTCCATAAAAGGGGCTACCATGCACAAAATCAATTTTATTTGTCACGGCAATATTTGCCGTTCGCCAATGGCGGAATACCTATGCAAAGATATGCTAAAAAAAGCAGGGAAAGAAGACGATTTTTTCGTGGTTTCGTCTGCGGTTAGTACGGAAGAAATTTGGGATGGTATCGGCTCGCCCGTGTATCCGCCCGTAAAAAAATTACTCGCCTCGCTTGGGATTTCCTGCGAAGAAAAACGCGCAAAACAACTCACGCAAGCAGACGGCGATACGTTCGATTTGCTCGTGTGTATGGACGATAGTAACGTACTGCGCGCAAAGAAAATCGTAGGCGAGAAAAACGCGCACAAGGTCAAAAAACTCTTGTCTTTTGCAGGCGACAAAAGCGACGTTGCCGATCCTTGGTACACGCGCGATTTTACCGCCTGTTATCAAGATATTATGCGTGGCTTAACCGCGCTTTTAAACGGGTTATAATAAGTATAATAGCAATAATAAAGGG
>JAZSMB010000183.1:0-11366 GCA_045535685.1 Candidatus Scatosoma sp. | reverse complement strand
GCTTTATCGGCGGTTGCAGCGGTAATTTGCAAGGGATTGCGCGTTTGGTAGAAGGCAAGCACATCGACGAAGTAGAAACCTTGCTTGCAGGCGTGCGTTGCAAAGGCAATACCTCTTGCCCCGACCAGCTTTCCAAAGCGGTTGGCGAATATAAGGCAAGCCAAGCAAACGCTTAAATGTTTATTGAATAATGATAATCGCACTCCGCGGACTAAACTCCGCGCAGGGGGGTTTTATGTTTGTTGATTAGTGTCTAAAATGTCTATCGCCGACGAAAATCATTGCGATGCCTGCCGCGTTGCAAGCGTCAATCGAAAGTTGGTCGTTTTTGCTGCCGCCCGGTTGAATGATTGCCGTGATGCCTGCTTTTACACATTCTTCTACGCAGTCGGGGAACGGGAAGAACGCGTCGCTTGCCATAACCGAGCCTTTAGCGAGTTCGCCCGCGTGCTCGATGGCTTGTTGCGCCGCCCAAATGCGGTTTGTTTGTCCCATTCCGATACCCGTCGTTCGATCCTTTAAGCCGATAACGATAGCGTTGGATTTGGTATATTTCACTACTTTCCAGTTGAAAAGGAGCGCTTGCATTTCTTCGTCCGTAGGTGCGCGGTTTGTCACTACTTTTACGTTTTCTTCCGCAAACAGCGTTTCGTCGTAGTCTTGAATGAGTAAACCGCCGTACACTTTTTTCATATCGTACGCGCTCTTTTCGCGTTTTGCACGAATGTCAGGCAGTTCCAAAAGACGAATATTTTTCTTGGTCGTCAATACGTCCATTGCCTCTTTGGTAAACCCTTCCGCGATAACGATTTCGATGAAAATTTTGTTGATTTCGCGTGCGGTTGCCTCATCCACCACTCGGTTAATCGCCAAAATACCGCCGAACACGGACACGGGATCGCTTTCGTATGCTTTGATATACGCTTCGTGAATGGTCGCGCCTACGCCTACCCCGCAAGGGTTGGCGTGCTTGCTTGCCACTACGCACGGTTCGTCGAATTCTTTGACAAGCTCGAGCGCGCCGTTGGCGTCGTTGATATTGTTATACGAAAGTTCTTTGCCCCAGAGTTGTTTTGCTTTGGAAAGCGAGCCTGCGCGAATGAATTCTTCGCTGTAATAAGACGCGCCTTGGTGGGGATTTTCGCCGTAACGCATATCTTGCGCTTTTTCGTAGGCGAACGTGATCGAATCGGGATAGCGGATATCCAACTTTTCCGCTAAATAGTTAGAAATCATGCTATCGTACACCGCCGTATGCGCGAATACTTTATATTGTAAGTATTTTTTCGTTTGGAGCGTAATACCGCCGTTTTCCAACTCGGAAAGTACCGTTTCGTAGTCTTTGGGATCAACGACGACGGCTACGTCTTGATAATTTTTCGCTGCTGCGCGCAGCATGGTAGGTCCGCCGATGTCGATGTTTTCCACCGCGTCCTCAAAAGCTACGCCCGGTTTGGAAATGGTCGCTTTGAACGGGTACAAATTTACCGCTACTACGTCGATGGTATTGATACCAAGTTCTTTTAACTGCGACATATGTTCTTCGCTCGAGCGCATTGCCAAAAGCCCTGCGTGTACGATCGGATGCAGCGTTTTTACTCTGCCGTCTAAACATTCGGGAAAGCCCGTAAGCTGACTGATTCCGATAACGGGAAGGTTTGCGTCTTTCAACGCTTTTGCCGTGCCGCCCGTCGAAATAATTTCAAAATCGCACGCGATAAGGCGTTTGCAAAATTCGACGATGCCCGTTTTGTCGGATACGCTGACAAGTGCTCTTTTTTTCATAATATAGTCCACCTTTATGATTATTTTTCTTTCGTTATGGGAAAACTTTTTGTATGATTATTTTGTATATCCTTTTAATTGCATACGTTTTATCCATCAATTTTTACGCGTTTTTGCTCGTTAAAACGCTAAGTAAGCAAGAGCGCGACGAACAAGTGTATCGCCAAGCCCAGCCGCTTATATCCAGCGTGAATGAAGATACTCAGCAAACGAGTGCGGCGTTTAGCGAGCAAACGAACGCTAATTCAGCCACGCAAAAATCGCAAAAATGCGTAGGGAAGTTGTGCATTACGGGTGCGCTTGGCGGAGCGATTACCATTTACGTGAGTATGTTTATATTCAAATTCCGTCGCACCGATTTATTGCTGATGGTGCTTATGCCGCTGCTGGGCGTACTCAATATTTATCTATGGGTATTGTTGCTTCGCTCGGGTTTTGCGTTTTTCGTGATCAGCTGAGCACGTGTTTTGGTGCAAAAATTTATCTTGTATCTATTATAGCACTTTTTTTAGAAAAATGGAAGAAAATGACGAAAGTTTTTCTATTTTATTTTGAAAGTGAAAAAATCACATTTTTAGGCGAGTTTTTTGTGAAAATGGAAAAAAGAAAAATTTTTTAATATTTTTTGGAAAAAAGCTTGAAAAGTGTTTGACAATTTCTTTTATAAGTGCTATTATATACAAGCGTTGTCGATACGGCGCAGAAGTGTGATGAAATGCGGGTGTAGTTCAATGGTAGAATTCCAGCCTTCCAAGCTGGCCGCGTGGGTCCGATTCCCATCACCCGCTCCACTTTCATAAGCGGGCGTATCCATAAAACTTGCGCCTGTAGCTCAGTTGGATAGAGCAACGGCCTTCTAAGCCGTGTGTCAGGAGTTCGAATCTCTTCAGGCGCACCAAAATATGGCGGGTGTAGCTCAGTTGGTTAGAGCGCCAGATTGTGGCCCTGGAGGTCATGAGTTCGATTCTCATCGTCCGCCCCAACCTTTTTTTACGACACATTGGGGTGTCGCCAAGTGGTTAACGCACCGGATTTTGTTTCCGGCATTCGTAGGTTCAAATCCTGCCACCCCAGCCATTTATATGGCAACAAACTTGGCCCATTAGCTCAGTCGGTAGAGCACCTGATTTTTAATCAGGGTGTCCGGAGTTCGAGTCTCCGATGGACCACCAAGAAAAACCTAAGTCGAACACGACTTAGGTTTTTCTTTTTTGTTGGTCCCATCGGGGCGAGAACTTCGGTATTCCCCGGAGTTCGCGCGAACGAGCAAGGTTGTAAAAGCAAATCCCCTTTCGCTTTGTTGGTTGCGAGTGAAGCTTTGTTGCATAGCAACAAGCCCTCCGATGGACCACCGTTAGATCCTTCGACTGCGCTCAGGATGACAAGGCGGGATGACATCAAAAAAGACTGCAAAATATTGCAGTCTTTTAATATTCTGTTCTACCCAGCAAATAGTCTGCCGATACTTCAAAATAATCGCACAGCCGAATTAAATCCTTAAAAGACGGCTCTTGATAATTGCATTCCCAATGCGAAAGTGTAGGCACGGTAACGGATAAATCCTGCGCCAATGCTTTTTGCGTAAGCCCCTTTTCTATTCTTAACTCTTTTAGAATTTCGCCAAACGTTTTCATATTTTAATTATAGCATTTAAAATATCGAAAAACGATTGACAATCGAAAAACGATATGCTATAATCGTATATATCGACGAACGGCAGCTACAAATGAAACGATGACGAATATGCGCCTCTCAAAACATTAATCGCATAATCCCAACAAATAGTCAGCCGATACGTCAAAATAATCGCACAAAGCGATAATATAACTGACCTTCGGTTCATTTACACCGTTTTCCCAATAGCTTACAGCCGAATACGTAGCGCCGATGATTTCCCCTAATTCCTTTTGAGTTATCCCTTTTGCCGTGCGCAATTCTTTTAATCGATTTTGAAATTCTTTACTCATACTCTTATTTTACAAGAATTCTTGAAAAATATGTTGACTTTCAAGAAATCTTGATTTATGATATAATCAAGAAAACTTGTGCGGAAATACAAATATTATGAAGAGAAAAAATAAAGCTCAACGCAGGTCCGTTGAGCAGCACGAACAATATCCGTTATGGATGGATAAACGTTTTTTGCGATATAAGAAAAATAGTTCGTTATGGTTTCTGGACGAAATAGTACGGCAACAAGAACAAGCAAAACAACTTTCCGTCAAAAACGACGAAGAAGGCGAAAATTTGAAATAATCCCCTACCCGTGTACGCGATGAAAGGATTTTTGACATAGAAAAACGAGTGCTTTTCAGCACTCGTTTTTTAATTCATTTCGTTTTGCTTACGCTTTGTTTTCCGAGCCGAAAAGACGGATTTTTTCTTTTACGACTTCTTTGATATATTGCACCTTTAAGTTGCGCGTTGCAAGATAGCCAAGCCCTTTTTCTTCGCCTTCTTTCATTGCTCTATCCCCTGCAAGGCACATATCCGTGAAAATATTTACCTTTGCAATCCCTTCGCGAATGGTATTTTTGAAATCGTCGTCCGAAAGTCCGCTACCGCCGTGGAGCACGAGCGGCGTATCGATTTTCGCGCGGATTTGTTGCAAGCGTTCGATATTGAGCATGGGTTTTTTCTTATAAACGCCATGCGCAGAACCGATAGCAACCGCGAGCGCGTCAACGCCCGTTGCTTTGATATACGCTTCAGCCTCTTCGGGCGTAGTGTACATATCCGTTAAGTTTTCGTCGCCAACGTCTGCGTTGCCCACGTGGCCGATTTCCCCTTCTACCGTTGCGCCGAACGAGTGCGCGATTTTAACGATTTCTTGCGTTTCTTTTAAGTTGGTTTCGTAATCTTTCGTCGAACCGTCGAACATAATGGACGAGAAACCAAGCTTTAACGCTTCCATGCATCTATCAAACGTCAAACCGTGGTCATAGTGCACGACAACGGGCACTTTTGCGCGTTTTGCCGCCGCGATAACGCTGGGGGCAATGAGTTTTAACTCGCCAAACGGCAATAAAATTTCCGCCGTACCGATAACGATGGGCGAATTCATTTCTTCCGCCGCCTCAATCGCCGCTTGGAGCATATCCGAATCGGTCGTATTGAAAAGCCCCACGCCATAATGTTCTTCTTGTGCTTTTTTAAGCACGTCGTTTAAATTTACAAGCATATTCTTCTCCTATTAAAATTTTTACAAAGTTGATTGATTTGTTCTTCCGAGCGCATACCACTCACCGCGTCCGCTTGAGAAAGTGCCGCAACCGCCGCCGCGGAGGCAAACGACAAAATTTCCTCGTCGGTGTCTTCGCGGTAAATACCGATCAGCGCGCCTGCGCAAAATGCGTCGCCTGCGCCCGTCGTACCCTTGATAAAGCCAGCGGGAATATCATAGGACGGAACGCACGTAAAACCGTTTTCCGAAAGGCATACGCCCACTTCGGGCGTGTGAATGATTACCCGTTCCTTTACCCCGTAATTTTTGAGCGTTTGCGCGATTGTTCGCAGGTTTTCTCTTTTGGGCTCAATCCCCGTCTTCGCACCTGCTTCCACTTCGTTGATAATGAGGTTATCCGTATAAGCAAGGCAGGGCAAAACCTGTTTGTAGCGGTCAGAATTTTCGCTGACAAGATCAATGGACGTTTTCACGCCTTGTTCTTGCGCCGCTTTCAAAATTTTTATTCCGTCGCCAGCATCTACTTTATCTAATAACAAGAAGTAGCCAAGGTGCAGCATTTTAACGTTTAATTTATCAAAATCGACGTGCTCTACGCCAAAATCGGCACTCGCACCGGCGTAGGTGAAGAACGTGCGTTGACCGCCCGTCACACTCATAACCTCGGTAAAGCTCGTCTTATCGTTGCCGATGGAAACGCCGTCGCAACTAACGCCGTTTTCTTGCAAGGTAGCGCGCATAAACTCGCCTTCTTCGTCCGCGCCGATACAGCCCACCGCCTTTACTTCTAAATCGCTTTTCATGCGCTTTAAGTCGATAGCTACGTTTGGAACGCAGCCGCCGACCGATTTTTGCACGCTTTTGATTTTCGTCAACTCCCCTGCTTGGGGGTATGCCGAAATTTCATTGATTTTATCGACGAGAATCGTTCCCGCCACCGCAATACCGTTTTTCATAAGCCTACTTTTTCAGCCGATTAGTTGCATTCAGCAACCAACGGGCCAGCCAACTCTTTCAAGAAGAACAATCTGCCTGCAAGGGTGGGAATATACGAGGACGTAATCCAAGGCGTCGTGCCGTGACGGAGCGTCATCCAAAGGGACAAACCTTGCCATTGCATACCTCTACCAAGCGTACCGTCTGCGCCGCCGATTGCGTAGTCTGCTTGCAAGAAAAGGCCAGGACCGATGGTGTTTGCGCGGCAAGGCACGAGCGGCGTTCTCGATTTAAAACTCGTGAGCGCGTTTTGTTCTACCGTCAAGGGATGAATTTTCGCCGCAATTCTATACGGTGCTTTTTCCCATTCGCAAGCGGAGTTATAATCTGCCGCAAAGTGTGGTTCCCAGAAGGCGATGTGGCACATTCTGCCGATACCGTAAACCAAGATGAGTTTCGCGCCCTCTTTCTTAAGCGCGGCAATCTTGTCGGGATAGGTAGGCAGGTTGTCTTTGGTCGCAAAGTTTCTTTGTTCTTTGGGTACGGTCAATTCGCCAAGCGGGTTGAAAAGTGCTTGTTCCATCGCGTATTGGAATGCGCCGGGGTTGTCGGATGCGAGCGTGTTGCCTTCGCTGTCCGCCCATTCGTCCATGTTGAAGGTATAAACGTGCTCGCAGGAAACTTTCCATTCTTTCAAGAAATATACCACCCACTTGTACATACCCATAGGGCCTACGGGCAAAATGAACGCTACTTTTTCGTTTCCTTCTTTCGCAAGCTTAATTTGCATTGCGATTTCGTGGCCCATATACGTTTCAAATTCGCCCAAGCTATCGCATTGTACGGGCGTGAAATCTTTATTCCAGAACGCTTGACGAGCGGTAATCGTTTCGGGTGCGTCGATGCACGCGTCGATTTTTGCAAAATCCCAACCAGCAGGATAGAAACCTTCGAGCATACTGCCTTTTACCGTTGAATTGAAATCCATTTTTTATATCTCCTTATCTTTTCAATATTTTTATTTTCGTGAAACTTTATATGTGAAACGCCGCCTTGCTTTTACTTACGGCAACAAGCGTTTCGTCGTGCCTTTTAAGTACACTTGGCATTGTCTAAACCCTTCGGCATACCCCGCGCCGCATTGATAACCGCGGTATCTCGAACAGGTGCGCACCATGTCCGCAAAATCGATACCATCGTGTTCGCGCATCCATACGAGCTGACTTTCGTGGCATTCGAGCATGTCGATTTTTAAGTCGATTTCGTCGGTGATATCCACGAACTCGGTGGGGTTGAAATTGACGCCTGCCAGCGTGTCCATATAGTAAATGGGTACGAGTTTCGCAGGTCCGCAGCCCTTGCCGTACGTTTCGCAAGTACTCTTGTAGTTGGGCAAAGTTGCCGTGAAACTCGCGTCGAATACCAGTCGCGAAACCGCCGTGTGGTCGGGCATATAATCGTCGGGGTTGTGCGTGATGATAAAGTCGGGATTTGCGTACTTGATGATATCCACGAGCTTATCTCTCGCCGCTTGGTTATTGTCGTAAATATCCAAATCGTTAAAGTTCGCGCAAATGACTTCGATACCTGCCATCGCGCCTGCCTTTTTCGCTTCCGCCGCGCGGATTTTCGTCAGTTCGTCGGGCGGAATGATTACGTGTCCCAAATTCCCCGTCGAAACGTGGCAAACAATGACCGTGTCGCCGCGTTTTACGCATTTGGCAAGCGTTCCGCTACACGCAATTTCGATATCGTCGGGATGTGCGCCGATTGCTAAAACTCGCATATTGTTTTCTCCTTTTTTAGCTTTTTTCGCTTTTGTTTATTGTATCACAGTTTTTTTCTTTATACAATGGTATAAAGTCCGCAAAAAGAGTAAAATATTCCGCTTATTTTAAACCGAAAATAATTGACAGGATTTATTTGCTGTGGTATCATAGAAATATGGAAAAGCGGTATTATAAACACAAGTTAGAAAATTTACTCGTCGTCGAGCGTATGGTCACGCTGCATTATTTCGAGTTTGACAAGGATTTTTGCGGACCAAGCGAATCGCACGATTTTTGGGAGCTGGTATATGCGGACAAGGCGAGCGTTATTTACACGGCGGACGGGCAGCAAGGCGTATTATCGCAAGGCGAAGTGCTGTTTCATAAGCCGAGCGAAACGCACTCGCTCCGCGCGGATGGGAAAAACGCGCCCAACGTGTTTATTATTTCGTTCGTGTGCAAAAGCCAAGCGATGCGCTTTTTCGAGAATAAGAAACTCGTTTTACCGACGGCGTTTTTGCGGTTTATTTATTCGATTATCGAAGAGGGGCAAAAAACGTTTGATATGCCCTATTCTGACCCGAACGTAAAGAAGATGGCGCTACTTTCCAGTCCTGCTTTGGGCGGGCAACAGATGATTAAAAATTTCTTAGAAATTTTGCTTGTGAATTTGATGCGGCAGGAAACGGGGAAAGAGAATGCCGAAGCGGTGTTTTTGCCGTTGGAAGAAACGCAAACGCCCGTTGCCGAGCGCGTGATTGCCTTTTTGAAAGAACGCGTGGGCGAAAAGCTGGAGATTTCCGACGTTTGCGACGCGCTGCATTATAACAAATCATACATTTTTCAGCAGTTTAAAAAGGCGACCAATTATTCGGTTATGGCGTACTTTACCAAGCTAAAAATCGACGCCGCCAAGCGGTATTTGCGCGAAACCGATCTATCCATTGCACAAATCGCCGATAAGCTGGCGTTCGACACCCCTAATTATTTTAGTAAAACGTTTAAAAAAGTGACGGGGTACACCCCCCTGCGGTATAAAAAAATGCGAAAGAGTTAGGGGAAAATACTACACCCCGAAAGTTGTCTAAACTTTCGGGGTGTTTTTATTCGTAAAACAATTTAATACACGCTTTCGCCGACGATGACGGGCGTGATTTTGTCGCCGTTGATCACCAAATAGCAATAGCTTCCCCCATCGCCCGCTTTGCGTTGGAACGAACCGGGGTTGATGAGCGTCACTCCGTCGATTTCCGTAATATCCGCGCGGTGCGTGTGTCCGTACAAAGCAATTTCGCAATTCCGCACTTTTGCGGCGTGGGCAAGCGCGGTTAAATCGGTTTTTACTCCGTAGCCATGCCCGTGACAATAGAAAATGGACGTTTTTTCCACTTCCAAAACGCCGTAAGACGGAAAATGGGGTGCAAAATCGCAATTCCCTGCGCAAAAATACGTTTTATCGGGAAAATCGCGTAAAAGCTCGTAAATTTCCGACGCGCCGTCGCCCAAATGCATAATATAATCGTTTTCCGCAAGTATTGCTTTAATCGATTCTATGCCAGCCCTTTTGCCGTGCGTGTCGGACACGATCACTAACTTTTTCATGTGTTTGCTCCGTTGTTGCGTTCGTATTCTTGCCACAGCGTAAGCATTTTTTGAAGTGCTCTATACCGATGCGAAACGGAATTCTTTTCTTGAGGCGTGGCTACGCCGAACGATTTTTGCAAATCGTCGCTTTCAAAGATACAGTCATACCCAAAACCGCCGTCGCCGACTTCTTCGCGCAAAATTTTGCCGTGCGTTTCGCCGATTGCACTCAGCGATTTGCCGTTTGGATACACAAGGGCGATCGCGCTTACAAAGTGCGCGGTTCTATTTTTTTCGTTTTGCAAATCGGCAAGCAATTTATCGCGGTTTTTCTTGTCGTTGCCGTGCTCGCCTGCGTATCTTGCGCTATACACGCCCGGTTTTCCGCCGAGTGCGTCCACGCACAGCCCGCTATCGTCCGCAAGCACCATTTCGCCAAGTGCTTTCGCTGCGGCTTGGGCTTTGATGAGTGCGTTTTCTTCAAACGTTGCGCCCGTTTCTTCTACGTCCTCGTTATACCCCATTTGCTTTTGCGATACCACTTCAAAATCGGTAAAAATGGCGGCGATTTCTTGTATTTTATGCGCGTTGCCCGATGCAACGATCAAGCGTCTTTTTTTAGTTGGTTGCATACCTGCCCCCTTTGTTTTTCTCTTTTTCTATACAATTATACCATACGCCTTTCAAAAACGCAAGACGTTTTCGCGGTTTTCTGCGCGTTAATTTTTTAGCCGTAAAGAATTGCATACGGCAAGCAGCATAACGCCCACGTCCGCAAATACCGCAAGCGAGAGTGGCAATAAGTTGCACGCGCCAAGCACCATAAACGCAACTTTCATCACGATGGAAAATACGATATTTTCTTTAACGATTTTACGCGTTTTTTTCGATATTTTAACCGCGCGCGGCAGAGCGGATAAATCATCGGAAATCAGCACCAAATCGGAGGCTTCTACCGCCGCGGCACTACCCAATTTTCCCATCGAAACGGCAACGTCCGCAACCGCCATTACAGGCGCGTCGTTGATACCGTCGCCTACGTATAAAAGCGTGCCTTTTTGTTTCCATTCCTCCGCTTTTTTCAGCTTATCATCGGGCAGTAAATCAGCATTGAACGCGGACATGCCTACCTCGTTTGCAATTTTTTCCGCCCTTGTATAGCTATCCCCCGTCCACATAACGGTATCTTCAAAACCAAGTTTTTTCAGCTCCAAAACCGCTTGTTTTGCCTGTTTTCGAACGCTGTCGCCTACCTCGATTACGCCCAAATATTCGCCGTTTTTTGCCACGAAAATTACGGTGTTTGCGCTGTCGATTTTCGGCACGGTTATTCCGTTTATTTTCAGCCATTCCGCCGTACCGAGAAACGCCGTTTGACCGTCCACTTCGCCGCGCAAGCCTTGCCCTGCCACTTCTTCCACGTTCGTTGCCGTCAAGGGCGTTGCTACCTCTAAAAACGCTTTAGCGATGGGGTGCGCGGAATATCGCTCTAACGCGGCTGCCGTTTGCAAAAGCTCGGTTTTTGATACTCCGTTTTGGGTGGTGCTATCGAGTATGGAAAACTCGCCTTGCGTAAGCGTACCCGTTTTATCGAATGCAGCGATTTTCGCTCGCGCGAGCGTATCCAAATAGGTCGCACCTTTGACCAAAACGCCGTGTTTTGCCGCCCTGCCGATACCTGAAAAATAGGTCAGCGGAACGGAAATGACGAGCGCGCACGGACAGGAAATGACCAAAAACGTGAGCGCGGACGTCAGCCAACGGGTAAAATCTTTATATTGTAGCGTTTGATAGACGATCAATCCGTCGATGAGCGGCGCAAAAACCGCCAAAACGAGTGCCAACCCGCACACGATCGGCGTGTAAATTTTCGCAAATTTCGTTATAAATTTTTCGGGTGCGGCTTTGCGCGAAGACGCGTTTTCTACCATTTCCAAAATGCGTTTGACCGCGCTGTTTTCGTACGCCTGCGTCGCCTGCATTTCAAAGGCGTTCCCTGCGTTGATGCACCCCGACAGGAGGGTATCGCCCTGTTTGCATTCACGCAAAGCAGCCTCGCCTGTGAGTGATTTGGTATCGAGTGTAGCGTAATCGCCGAGCAATACGCC
>JAZSMB010000030.1:0-2342 GCA_045535685.1 Candidatus Scatosoma sp. | reverse complement strand
CGCGTATTTGCCGAAAACTCTTTGAGAATATACTTTATTATACCGCATTTTTTTAATTTACGCAACAAAATGAACGGGATAAACGAAAGAATGCATGGAATTTTTCTTCCAAAACACGCCGTTTTTAAACACAAAAAGCCGGAATAGAGGAATACAATGTATTAGAAAGATAAAACCGCAGGTATTTCCGCTTTATCGCGGAGCATAAAAGTCGAAGTACATATCCCCTGCGGCAAGACACAGGAGGTTTTTTATGAATTGTTGCTTAACGGGTGGTAATACTACCCTTTGGATCCTTATCGCTTTGCTCGTACTCGGCTCGAAAGACGGGATTTTCTGCTCGAACGCGTTTAGCGGCTGCGGTCTTCCCATTATCATTGCACTTTTGTTCTGCCTTTATAAAAACGGAACTCTCGCATCCATTTTAACCCCTTCTTGCGATTGCGGTTGCGGTTGCGGCTGCCGTTGAGTTTTCTACTTGGCGCATGCATAGCGCCATTCCTCCTTTTTTCTCCTTGATATCGCCTTTGGGCAAAAAACGGACGGAGTCGGGTTTTTCCCGACTCCGTTTTCCTTATATTATTGCATTAAAAAGTACGCTTGCAGGGCAATAATCGTTTTACCGTCTTTGACTTCGCCCTTTGCAATCATTTCTTTCACTTTATCCAGCTCTATCCACTCCACGTCCAAAAATTCGCCTTCGTCCAAATGCGCATCTACGCGCTCGCCTCCCTCGGCATAGTAGATATAAATGCGCTCGTTGGTATATCCCGGCGTGGGGTATATCTCGTATAACAAACGGATTTTGTCGCATTTTACGCCCGTTTCTTCTTCTAATTCCCGCGCGGCTGCCAGCATAGGGTCTTCCCCTTTATTGAGTTTGCCTGCAGGGATTTCGTACACGCTCTCGCCGTACGCATAGCGGAATTGCCGTACGAGCAGTACTTTACCCTGTTCCACGTAGAGTACGCACGCGCCGCCGCTGTGCTCCACGATTTCGCGCTTGCACGGCTTACCGTCGAGTAAAAGGGCGTCGTCGCAACGCAGAGAAAGGATTTTGCCTTGATAGAT
The DNA here is from genome assembly GCA_045535685.1 of Candidatus Scatosoma sp. Taxonomy (GTDB): domain Bacteria; phylum Bacillota; class Clostridia; order Christensenellales; family Borkfalkiaceae; genus Scatosoma. The sequence continues at coordinate 1,271 of JAZSMB010000030.1, read as the reverse complement.
ATAATTCTTTTTAACGGTTTTTTCTACGTAATCCATACTTATAAACTCCCGTTTGGGCTGTATTTTTATCTATTATAGCATAAAAATAAAAATTAGGAAAGATTTTTGAGTAAAATATCTTGATTTTCTTGCGCGTTTTATGTATAATAATAAGCAGATTGAATATTGGAGGTTCGTTATCATATGAAATCTATCAAAATTTCTTTGGAGAAAGCACAATACGTCAAAGAATTCGTCAATATCACGCAAGAATATCCTTACGAAATTTTACTTAAAAGCGGCAAATACGTCGTGGACGCAAAATCGATTTTGGGTATTTTCTCGCTCGATTTGTCCGCTCCGATCGTAGTGGAAGCGTACAGCGACGATTGCGACGATTTTATGAACAAACTTAAAAAATTCGAGGCGTAATCGAGGTTTTATCAAGGTTTCGTCGGCACTTTTATCGAAGCCAAAAGGATACGTGTCCTTTCAGCAAGATCACTAAAAACCCGAAAACGGTCGCACGGAGTATTCTATGCGACTGTTTAGCGTTCTTAAAATACGAGGAATTTTCCCTCATCTTAACTTACTTACGAAGGAGCGATTGCGAAAATGCAAATTCAAGGCGAAACGTCGGTTAATAAACTGATCGTGCTGTTCGTATTCGATAAAATGGAAAGCGCGCTGTCCGAGCGTACCATCGTGGAAATGTGTACGGTTGCGAACGGTTGGCTGAACTATATGGATTGTAAAGAGCTCATCCCCCGTCTTTTGGACGACGGTTTTATTTGCCGTTGTGCGTCTAACGAGGAAGAACCCCTTTATACCATTACCAGCGACGGCAGATCCAGCTTGAACAGCTTTTATATCAATATCCCCAAGAGTTTGCGCAGCGAAATTTCCGCGTATATCAAGCAAAACAGCGGGAAGCTCAGAAACCGCCAAGAATGTAAGTCGGATTATTATCAAAACGCGGACGGGACGTATACCATTTTCGTTAAAATTTTAGCGCCCGTACAACCGATGCTCGAACTCAAATTTGTCGTGCCAAATAAGAAAACGGCGCAAAATATCTATAAAAACTGGGAAAGTAAAGCATCGGAGTTGTATTCGGCTATCTACGATACTTTGGTCGATTGACCCCCTACTCATTTTAGAAACACAGCGTTGCTTGATGAAAGCGACGAAAATCAATATTTAGGAGAAAAGATTATGTTTATTTACTCAACGAAAGGAACTTGTTCTAGACAAATTTTATTTGACGTGGATGCAGAAGGCAAAATGCACAA
>JAZSMB010000001.1:0-2296 GCA_045535685.1 Candidatus Scatosoma sp. | reverse complement strand
CGGAAACGCTCTTTGCGATTGCTTGAACGCCTTCTTCGTCAACAACGATTTCGTATGTAGGTTCTACTTCGGGTTGGTTGGACAATTTTTCTTCGACAATCGACGCGATGCGGTCGTAATCGAGCGTGCCGCCCATCTTTTCGGATACTTTATCCGCGATTTGGTCAACGCCCGTTTCATCCAAAACTACGTCGAACGATTGATCGGTGTTCGCTGCAAGTTTTTCAGCAACCATATCCGAAAGCAAATCGTAATCCACTTGAGGAACTTCGATTTTTTGCGCCACAGCCGCTGCAATCGCGTCAACGTTAAGAGCTGCCATCAGTTTCGCAATCGCTTGGTCAACAGCGTTTTGTACCGTGTCTTCGATACGGTTATAGTTTACTTGTTCGGGGTAAGGCAGCGATTCGACTACCTTTTCCGCCGTGCCGTAAATGATTTTATCGTAATCTACTTTTACAGGAGCAACTTCCACTACGGGAGCGGGAACGGGTTCGCCCAAACCTACTTCGCCGAGAAGCTCGAGCACTTTGTCGCCTACTTCGTCAACGATGCGGTTATAATCTACGTTTTCGGCAACGGGAATAGCCGCAACTGCGTCTAAAACTTGACGGCTGTGTTCCGCTACGCTTTCTTCCGTTTTCTCAGCAATAGATTCGACGAGTGCCTTATAATCGTTTTCTTCGATCAAGGTCACGCAATCAGCCACTTTTGCGTTTACTTCAGCAATCGCTTGTTCGAGCAAAGCGAGTTTTGCGTCAGCACTATCCAGCTTACCGATTACTTCTTCGGTAATAAGCGCCGTCAAGCTATCGTAAATGGCTTGATGTTGCAAGAAGCTGTATTTGATTTCGCTAAGCGATTCTTCCAAAGCGGGCATAACTTGAGCAACTTTTTCTTTGATGAGCTCTGCCAACGCTTCTGCGTCTACGTTTTCAAGCGCCGCAATACCGCCTTCCATTGCTTCGAGCTTTGCCATAACGCCTGCAACTGCGTCTTGGATTGCCGTTTGCTTTTCAACCAAATCAGCAGACGAATTATCCATCGAGGAAAGACGGTCGCCAACTTCTCTGGTAAGCATCGTTGCCAAACCATCGTAAATGGTTTGATTTTGCTTATAGCTGTAACGGATTTCTTGCGAGATTGCTTGCGAAGATTTTTCTTTATCCGCTTTCATCGCTTGATAGAGCGAACCGACTTGTACCGCCGAATATTTCATCTCTTTCAAGAGCTCACCTTTCATCTTTTGCAAATCGTAGGAAAGCCAGCTGTACAATGCGTCGATTTTGGATGCTTCAAGTTGTTTTTTGTCCGCCATGTTACACCTCGGTTTTTGCCACTTTTTAAGTGGCTTTTTTTAATTTCTTTATCGTTTTTTTTAGATTTTTAGTTGAATTTTTGCCCGTTGTTTAGTATAAACAAGCTATAATCCCACTTCTATCAAGCAATATTATACCATATCTTACGCGTACGGTCAAGGGTTTTAAGGAAAAATATCGCTCGAATTTGTAATTTTTTTTACATTTTTTTGTTTTCAACGCGGACACGGTAGCCTCCTTTTGCATTTTTGACCGTTTTTTCCATTTATAAACGCAAAAAAGGCACTTCCTCACGAAAGCGCCTTTTTTTATTTGTCTAAACGTTATTTTTTCTTTGCAATTTTTCTTTGAATGCATTTTACCGTTTCTACAACGGGGATTACCAACGCACCGAGCGCGATTGCAATCAAATATTCGATAAAGTTAACCGATTCGAAGCCAAACGCCGACGCAAGGAAAGGTACTTCGCATACGAGCGTAGTAGCCAAAAGCGAGCCGATTGCCGCCCAAATAAGCGTTTTGTTGAACGTTTTCATCTTGAAAATACTACCGCGTTGCGAACGCATATTCAAGCTGTGGAAAATTTCCGCCATGGACATCGTCAAGAACGCCATCGTCATACCGTGACCGCTATCCGCAATCGTCCATACGCCTTCCGCCATATAATGACCAAGGAAGTAGGAGAAAATAGTTAAAATGGAAACGAGCAAGCCTTGATAGATAACGTCCACGCCCATACCGTCGGAGAATATCCCCGCCTTTGAGTTGCGCGGCTTGCGTTTCATAACGTCCGCTTCCGAGCGTTCCATACCCAGCGCAAGCGCGGGGAAACAGTCGGTTACAAGGTTAATCCAAAGCAAATGCACGGGCTTTAAGATTGTAAAACCTAACAGTGTTGCCGCGAAAATACTGATAACCTCACTTATATTTGAGCCAAGAAGAAACTGTATTGCTTTTCTGATGTTGTCGTAAATACG
>JAZSMB010000146.1:0-2672 GCA_045535685.1 Candidatus Scatosoma sp. | reverse complement strand
AGACCGCTTGGCCTCCGACTTGTTGTTTTCTTACCTTGTTTGCATTCAGCGCGATAGAAATAGCGCCCTCTGCAGCAGCGAAAGATTCGTGACCAGCAAGGAAACAGAAGCATTCCGTTTCGTCGGAAAGGAGCTTCGCGCCGAGGTTACCGTGGCCAAGACCAACCAAACGGTTTTGCGCAACCGAACCAGGAATACAGAACGCTTGCAAACCGATACCGATTGCAGCAGCTGCGTCAGATGCTTTCTTGCAGCCTTTCTTGATTGCAATCGCCGAGCCTACGGTGTACGCCCAAACTGCGTTTTCAAAGCAAATAGGCTGACCTGCACGAACGATTTTGTCGCAGTCAACACCCTTCGCAAGACAAATTTCTCTACATTCTTCAACGGAAGAAATACCATATTCTTTCAATACGCCGTTGATTTTCTCTATTCTTCTTTCATAACCTTCAAATAAAGCCATTATCTTGTCCTCCTTAATTACTCTTTGCGGGGGTCGATAAACTTAACCGCGCCCTGTTCCGCAGAGAATCTACCGTAGTGACCCATAGCTTTTGCATACGCTTCGTTGGGTTCCATACCTTTCTTAATGAAATCAGTCATTTTACCAAGAGAAACGAATTCATAACCGATAACTTCATTATTTGCATCCAAAGCAAGGCGGGTAACGTAGCCTTCCGCCATTTCAAGGTATCTAACGCCCTTTTGAAGGGTGGAGTACATCGTACCAACCTGCGAACGGTGACCCTTACCAAGGTCTTCAAGACCGGCACCGATAACAAGACCGTCGTCGGAGAATGCAGACTGCGAACGGCCGTAAACGATTTGCAAGAATAATTCTCTCATAGCCGTATTGATAGCGTCGCAAACAAGGTCGGTATTGAGCGCTTCAAGGGGAGTCTTACCGGGCAAAATTTCCGCTGCCATAGCCGCCGAATGCGTCATACCCGAGCAACCGATCGTTTCTACGAGCGCTTCTTGAATGATACCCTGCTTAATGTTAAGCGAGAGCTTACAAGCGCCTTGCTGGGGCGCGCACCAACCGATACCGTGCGTGAAACCGCTGATATCTTTGATTTCCTTCGCATGAATCCACTTGCCTTCTTCAGGAATAGGCGCGTTTTCATGACGAGCGACGCCTGCGCCTTTTGCTACGCAGTACATCTCTTGAACTTCTGACGAAATTGTCATTATGAATTCCTCCAAAAATATATTTTTCTTTTTTTGCTTGTCCAAAAAGTCATCTCAAAAAAGCGAGATTTCCCTTTTACCGTTTATTAGTATAGCATATCTTTTTGAAAATTTCAACCGCAAAATGCCAAGTTTTTCTATTTTTTTCATTTTTTCTACGAAAAAAGGAACGAAGCTGATAAACTTCGCCCCTTTTACGCAATAAAATATCACGCCTAATCCAAAAAATCTTCCGCATGTAGTTTTGAGCGCAATTTCTCAATCGCATGCTTTTCAATTCTCGATATATACGAGCGTGAAATTTTCATCACTTGCGCCACTTCCCTTTGCGGCAAAGGAATCCCCCCTTTCAATGCATACCGCAGACAAATAATTTTATACTCTCTTTCGCTTAAAACGTTTTGTAAATACTCCAATAGCTTTTCACGCTGCACGGACCGCTCCACTTCCTCAAAAACACAATCCTCTTTTTCAAAAAGCAAATCTAAAAGGGTTAACTCATTCCCATCTTTATCCGTACCCACGGGATCGGACAAGGAAATCGTATTACGATGTTTTTTGTTCGCACGAATAAGCATCAATATCTCATTTTCAATACATCTCGCCGTATACGTAGCCAAAGCCGTGCCGTGCTCGGGACTATACGTGTTGATTGCTTTGATTAAACCGATGCTCCCCACCGAAATTAAATCATCCGTTTCCGCCGCGCCCGTATATTTTTTAACAATATGCGCTACAAGCCGCATATTATGCTTAATCAAAATCTCTTTTGCCTCTTTATCCCCCTGCATAGCAAGCGCCATATATTTTTCTTCTTCCGCTTTCGACAAGGGTTTTGGAAAAGCGTTTTTGGATCCTATCGCCCCCGTAAAAAAAACAATCCGCCCCAACACCGTCCAAAGAAACTCTAAAAACATACCCCACACTCCTACTTCTTTTTAACGTAAAATATCGTATGTTTTGGATGGTTTGTACTATTACAAAAAAGATGATAAACACATAGCGATTATGTCACACATAGGTATTATGCGTGGCATAATAGGCGTTATTTTAATTCTTCAAAGAGAAAAGCGAATCCCTTTGTAAATAAAGGGATTCGCTTGCGTTTTTAAGAAGATTTGAGCCTGTCTGTAAGCCGAGTTCTGTCGTGTACGGTCATTTATCTAGGCTTACCGTCACCGATAAGCTCAAGCGATATTCACGGTATTCCGTCGGACGGACCGCCCTATTGACGGAAACCCAATCTTGCAGCGAGTGGGGTTTACATGGCACGTTTTGTTGCCAAAACGTCGGTGAGCTCTTACCTCGCCTTTCCATCCTTACCATACGCGTACGCGTAAGGCGGTTTATTTCTGTTGCACTGTCCTTGAAGTCGCCTTCACCTGACGTTATCAGGCACCCTGTCCTATGCTGCTCGGACTTTCCTCATGGTCTTTTGACCCCGCGACCGTATAACAAACTCAAATCTTCTATATTATACC
>JAZSMB010000097.1:0-6837 GCA_045535685.1 Candidatus Scatosoma sp. | reverse complement strand
TCCGACTTGGGGGCTTGCGTTTCCGCCTCGTCGTCGCGTTCGGTCACGTCAACGGTCGCTACCAAGCTATCTTTTACGTTCATTACCCTTACCCCACGCGTCGCTCTGCCGATTTGGCTGATCGTGTCCGCGTGCATACGGATAATCGTACCGCCCGTCGTAATAATCATGATATCGTCTTCGTCGGTAACGAGTTTCATATTGACAAGATAGCCCGTCTTTTCGTTGAATACGCCTGCCTTGATACCCTTACCGCCGCGGCTTTGCAAGCGGTAATCTTCGAAGTTGGAGCGTTTACCATAACCCAGCGAAGTGAGCGTGAACAAGTCTTTTTCTTTATCCACGATCAACATATCGACCACGATATCGTCTTTGGCAAGATTCATCGCGCGTACGCCTTGCGTGCCTCTGCCGGTAGGACGAACGTCTTGTTCGGAGAAACGAATACACTTACCGCCTTGCGACGCGATGAAAATTTCGTCTTCGCCCGTCGTGAATTGTACGGAGATGAGTTTATCGTCTTCCAAAAGTCGAATAGCGATTTTACCGTTTTTGGGAATACGCTTAAATTCTTCGGTGGACGTTTTCTTGATCAAGCCCTTTTCGGTTGCCATAATCAAGTAGCCCGTGCCGTCTTCCTTAACGGGCAATACCGTTTCAATCTTTTCGCCTTGGTCGAGCTGTACGATATTAACCACCGCTCTGCCGCGCGCCGTTCTATTCGCCTCGGGGATTTCGTAGCCCTTGATCGAATATACTTTACCCAGCGACGAGAAGAGTAGAATCGGATCGTGCGTGCAAGTGACGAACATTTTTTCTACGTAGTCTTCGTCTTTTGGTCTATGCGCCGTGATACCGCGTCCGCCTCTGCCTTGCGCCTTGTATTCGGCTACAGGCAAGCGTTTGATATAACCCGAGTGGGTGAGCGAGATCACTACGTCTTCTCTATCGATCAAATCTTCGTCGTCGATGTTGCCGTAGTCTACGGAAATTTCCGTCTTTCTCGGCGAAGGATATTTCGCTTTAATTTCCGTCAAGTCGTTGCGGATAATGTCCATTACGCGGTATTCGTTGGCGAGAATATCTTTCAAATCGGCAATGGTAAGCTGAAGCGCCGCAAGCTCGTCTTTGAGTTTTTCCACTTCCAGCGAAGTAAGACGTTGCAAGCGCATTTCCAAAATGGCGTTGGCTTGTTTTTCGTCCAACTCAAACGCTGCCGTCAAGCCCGCAACCGCCGCGTTTTTATCCGCCGACGCTTTGATGATTTTAATTACTTCGTCCACGTTCGCAAGCGCCAAAACCAACCCTGCGATGATGTGCGCGCGTTCTTCCGTTTTATTCAAATCGAACCGCGTACGACGCGTGATTACTTCTTTTTGGTGGTTCAGATAGTGGTACAAAATTTCGCGCAAGTTCAAAGTCTTAGGCTCGGTGCCGTTTTCCACCAGCGCGAGCAAAATGATACCGTCCGAGCTTTGCAATTTCGTCTTTTTATACAAAGTGTTGAGTACTACTTGCGCGTTCGCGTCCTTTTTCACTTCGATGACGATACGCATACCGTCGCGGCCCGATTCGTCGCGGATATCCGAGATGCCTTCGAGGCGTTTATCGTTGACCATGTCCGCGATCGTTTTAATCAGCTGCGCTTTGTTTACTTGATACGGGATTTCCGTAACCACGATGCGCGAACGCACGTTGCCGCCCGTACCGTATTCTTCAATTTCGCATTTGGAACGGATAACCAAGCGGCCTTGACCCGTTCTGTACGCTTGTCTAATTCCGCTTCTACCCATCAAAATACCACCCGTAGGGAAGTCGGGCGCAGGAATATATTCCATCAGCTCGTCCACCGTAATATCGGGGTTGTCGATCATAGCAATCGTACCGTCGATGACTTCGGCAAGGTTGTGGGGAGGAATATTCGTCGCCATACCCACCGCGATACCGTCCGCGCCGTTTACGAGCAAGTTGGGATATCTTGCAGGGAGTACAACCGGCTCTTCTTCGCTGCCGTCGAAGTTGGGGATAAAGTCGACTGTTTCTTTATCCAAGTCTTTGAGCATTTCCGCCGCGAGTTTGGAAAGTTTTGCTTCGGTATAACGCATAGCCGCCGCGCCGTCGCCGTCCACGCTGCCAAAGTTGCCGTGGCCGTAAACGAGCGGGAAGTTGATAGTGAAATCTTGCGCCAAACGAACGAGTGCGTCGTACACCGAGCTGTCGCCGTGGGGTTGATATTTACCCATACAGTCACCGACGATACGGGCGCACTTTCTCGTGGCTTTATCGTTATATAAACCCATTTCGTGCATGGAGAATAAAATTCTTCTATGCACGGGTTTCAACCCGTCGCGAACGTCGGGGATTGCACGCGATTTGTTTACCGCCATCGCGTAAGCGATGAACGAGCGTTTGAGCTCGTCGTCTACTTCGATATCGAGTAGTTTCGTCATCGCGAGCTTTTGCTTAAATTCTTCGGTTAATTCGGGGCTGGTTTCTCTTTTCGCCATTTTATTTTTTTCTCCTTATCGGTCGAGTAAATTGATGGAACTGTAATTTCTCGCTTCGTGCTGTGTGTCAAGCGTTGCAATTCACTCTCGCTTACACGTCTAAATCGGTGACTAATGCTGCGTTTTCTTCGATAAACTTGCGTCTAAGTTCCGGATTTTCGCCCATCAACATCGAGAACATTTGGTCTGCTTCCGCGGCGTCTTGCATGGTCACGCGGATCAGCGTACGCGTTTCGGGATTCATCGTCGTGTCCCAAAGCTGTTCGGTGCTCATTTCGCCCAAGCCTTTGTAGCGTTGGTATTCCACTTTACCGGGTGCGTTTTTGTCGTATTCGATTTTTTCTTCTTCCGAGTATAAATAATCGACGTTGCCTTTACAAGTCGCCTTATAAAGCGGGGGTTTCGCCGCGTACACGTGGCCGTGTTCGATGAGCGGACGCATATATCTAAACAAGAACGTGTAAAGCAAAATACGGATATGCGCGCCGTCCACGTCGGCGTCGGTCATGGAAATAATTCGATCGTATCTTAATTTGCTTTCGTCGAAATCGTCCAAAATGCCGCAACCGAACGCGGTAATCATCGATTTGATTTCTTCATTTTCAAGCACTCTGTTTAAGCGCACTTTTTCTACGTTCAAAATTTTACCGCGCAGGGGCAAAATCGCTTGGAATCGTCTGTCGCGCCCTTGTTTTGCCGTACCGCCTGCCGAGTCGCCCTCAACGATATAAATTTCGCAAAGCTCGCTTCTCTTATCCGAACAATCGGCAAGTTTACCAGGCAACGTGGTCGAGCCGAGTACACCCTTTCTGCGCGTCAATTCACGTGCGTTTCTCGCTGCGTCGCGCGCTTTTTGCGCTGTGATACAACGGAGTACCAACTCTTTGGCGATGGACGGATTTTCTTCCAAGAACGTCGACATATGCTCGCTCACGCATCTGTTTACGAACGTACGAATGGTGGAGTTGTTGAGCTTGTCCTTGGTTTGCGATTCGAACTGCGCGTTGGTAAGTTTGACGGACACAACCGCCGTAATACCCTCGCGCACGTCTTCGCCCGTGAGTTTATCGCTGTCTTTTAAAATATTTTGTCTTCTGCCCGCGTCGTTGATGACTTTGGTCAGTGCCATTTTCAAACCTTCTACGTGCGTACCGCCGTCGATGGTGTTGACGTTGTTTGCGTAGCTGTAAATGACTTCGCTGTACGATTCGTTGTACTGAATCGCCACTTCGCAAACGGTGTCGCCTTCTTGTTCTTCAAAATAAACGGGCGCAGGGAAGAGCACTTCTTCTCTGTTTTTATTCAGTTCTTCTACGAACGAGCAAATACCGCCCTCGTAGCAGAACGAGTCGGTTTGTTCTTGACCTTGACGCTTATCTTCGAGGGTAATACGCAAGCCTTTATTTAAATACGCAAGCTCACGCAATCTACCCTTTAAGGTATCGTAGCTAAATACGGTCGTTTCGAAAATTTCCGCATCCGGCATAAAGGTAACTTTCGTACCCATCGCGTCGGTGTCGCCCACGATTTGCACGCTGCGTTGGGGTACGCCGCGGTTATAAACCTGCTTAAAAACGTGTCCTTCGTGCGATACTTCCGCCTCTAACCACTCGGAAAGTGCGTTTACCGCTTTTACGCCTACGCCGTGCAAACCACTCGATACTTTATACCCCGAGTCGCCGCCGAATTTACCGCCTGCGTTTACTTTGGTAAATACGACTTCGAGGGTAGAAATCCCTTCTTTAGGGTGAATATCGGTGGGAATACCGCGTCCGTTGTCTTGTACGCTACAACTTCCGTCGTCGTTGATCGTCACTTCGATATGCGTACAATACCCCGCCAACGCTTCGTCGATGGAGTTATCCACGACTTCGTGCACCAAGTGGTGCAAGCCTTTCGCGTCGGTGGAGGAAATATACATACCCGGGCGCTTACGGATGTGTTCCAAACCGTCCAAAACCTGTATCTGCTCGGCGCCGTATTCGTTTTCTACTCTTTCCGCCATTTGTCTTTTCTCCCATTTCGCTTTCCTTTTTTTATTATAAAAAAGGAAAATCGTTATTTTGCTCTCTTATTATACCACACTTTTTATAAAAAGTACAGCGATTGAGCAAAATTTTTTCGCTTTTTACAAAAATACTTTCTATATATTATATATAGGGGCTGTTTTGAGGCATTTTTTGCCTTTATTTTCGCAAAAGTACGCTTGGATTGAGTGTTTCCTTTAGCTTTGCCTATTTCGCGTGTTTTTCGCGCGTTTTTTTTATTTTTTCGATCGTTTGTTTTTATATAAAAATTTTTTACCGTTTTTTTGCGCAATAATTGACATTGTTTTTCGTTTGTGTTATACTACGAATATGAGGAGAAGACTATGAGCGAATACGAGGTTTTAGCCGAAGGCAAAAAATATTTCCGCTTTGAACGCCGCCCGACGGTGTTAACAGGTCCGCATTTTCACGGCGCGATCGAATTTTTCTTTGCGGAAGAATGCGAACAACGCGTCGTCGTTGGCGGCGAAACGCGTGTTTTGAAGGTGGGCGAGGGCTGTTTTTCCGATAGCTTTTGCGTGCATTCGTACGAGAGAAACGAGCGCGCGCCGTCGTCGTACATCGTCGGGGAAAAATGGTATTTCGAGCGGTTTTTTAACGCCAAGGGCGACCGCGTTCCGCCCAAGTTTTTCCGTTTTAATAACTTTCCTCTTTTGCATACTTTGATGGCAATTTGTAATAAAAAATATAAAAACGAGCAGGACAGGTATGCGTCTATTGAGGGCGCGATGCATATTTTGCTTGCGGAAATCGCGCAGGAGAACGAGTTTGTTTTGCGTGGAACGGACAAGCAAAGCTCACTCGTTTGCAACGTGCTTTTATACGCAGAACGACATTTGGATGGCGATTTATCGTTGCAGGCTTTGTCTGAAGAATTCGGTTTTTCGCGCGAGCATTTATCCCGTATTTTGCACCAGCATTTAAGCGAAAATTGGAACTCGTACGTGGGCAGGCTGCGCGCCCGCGCCGCCCACGAGTTGTTACAAGAAAACAACTCGCTTTCCGTTTTAGACGCGGCGTTTCGATGCGGATTTGAAAGCGCAAACACCTTCTACCGCGCGTATAGAAAAGAATTCGGCAAAAAACCGCGTGAGTGATTTTATACGCAAAATTATCAATTTTTGACACAACCTCGTCTAAAATAGAGTAGACATATGAGAAAAAGTGTGATACAATGGTTTTACAAACTTGGAGGATAAGGTATGGAAAACAAACTTTACACGGTTGCTATTATCGGCGTTGGCGCGCGCGGCGCAGGCGCGTACGGGCGCATTATTCACAACAACATGCAGGGCAAACTCAAGATCGTTGCACTTTGCGATAAGAGCCAAGACAGGCTGGATCGTTGGAGTGAATTTTTCGGCGTTGATAAAGCAAACTGCTTTTTAGACGAAGATGAATTTTTCGCGCAAAAGCGCGCGGACGCTTTGATCGTCGGCACGCAGGATAACGACCACGTCGGCCACGCGGTTAAAGGGTTTAAAACGGGCTACGATATGCTCATCGAAAAGCCTCTTACCGACAAACGCGAAGAATGCGAACAATTACTCGCCGCACAAAAACAATACGGCGGTAAAGCAATCGTTTGCCACGTTTTACGCTATGCCCCTGCGTACGTAAAAGCGCAAGAGTGGATCAAAAGCGGCGAAATCGGCAAACTCGTTGCCATCAACGCACTCGAAAGAGTGGGACATTGGCACCAGGCGCACAGCTACGTGCGCGGAAACTGGCGCACCACCAAGACGGCAACCCCGATGATCCTCGCAAAATGCTGTCACGATCTCGATTTGTTGCAAAACTTTGCAGGCGCGGCTTGTAAAACCGTTTCGTCGGTAGGCGAATTATCCCACTTTAAACCCGAATGCGCTCCCCAAGGCGCGGCAACTCGTTGCACGGAATGTAAATATATTGACACCTGCCCGTACAGCGCAAAGCACGTGTACATAGAACGTTGGCACACCGCTTGGAAGGACGATCCCGCACCCAAGGATAGATGGCCTTGGAACGTCATCGCAACACCGCCTTTGACGGAAGAAAAGCTTTGGGAAGCGATCAAAACCGGACCTTACGGCAAATGCGTTTACCATTGCGACAACGACGTTGTCGATCATCAAATTACGACGATGGAATTTGAAAACGGCGTAAAAGCAACGCTTACCATGACGGGTTTTGCCGCGCACGGCAGACGCTACCACTTCTTTGGTACGCACGGCGAAATTATTTTGGACGAAGCCAACAACGAACTCGTTATTTACCGTAACCACAAAGAAAAGCAAACGTTT
>JAZSMB010000176.1:0-2448 GCA_045535685.1 Candidatus Scatosoma sp. | reverse complement strand
AAAACAATCGATAAAGCCTCGTTTTGCACATACGATTGTGAAACCTATCACAAATAAGAGCGCAATACCGTCGGCAATCCAATGTTGCCAAGAGGCTGCGCATAATTTATAAAACATTCTTACACCTCCTTTATAGTATATCTTTTTTCTATCTCTTCTAAACGCTTTTTAAGTATACCATACTTTTTACTATTTTTCAAGAGTAAACGTGAAATTTTCTTTTTACTGTTTGTAAAAAGCTTTTTCGGTCAATACTTATTTCATTATGGAATACTCTTTTCACGTCTTTAACAAGCTTGCCGCCGATGGTGTAGCACTTTCTCTCGATCGACTCTTAAAACGGGATTTTCAGCAGAAAAATCACAAAAAGACGGGGGCAGGTACGAGTTCAACAAAAAATTCTGAACTTTTTAACGCGCCGCCTGTTATCGTTTGCGTAGGGAGCGATCTTGTCATCGGGGACAGTTTAGGTCCTATTACGGGTTCTATGCTGCGCTATAAAACGCAGGGCTTAAACGTTTTTATTTACGGCACGCTCGCTTCCCCTGTTACCGCAAAAGAAATCAAGTATATTCGCGCTTTGTTGCAAGACGCCCACCCCAATAGTCAAATTGTGACGGTGGACGCCGCCGTGGGAGAAGAAGGGGACATAGGGCTTATCAAGCTTTCCGATTCCCCCTTAAAACCTGGGGCGGGCGCGCAAAAAAAACTTGGCGCGATCGGCGATATTTCCGCCTTGGGAATCGTCGCGGAAAAATCGGTGGCAAATTACGGGCTTTTGAACACCACTCGTTTGAATTTGGTATATACTATGTCGGAAATTCTTTCCGATGGGATAGCTGCCTTGCTTTGGAATCGCTGTTCCAAAAACAATACTACCTCAAAAAACGTTGACATTTATAATCGAGAAGTGCTATAATATTATTCGTTAGGAAGGTTTTCGGAAAACACTTCCTTTGTCGAGCTTTCGACGAATAAAAAAACCGAGGTACAACTTATGAAAAACGTCTCTATGACCAAGCGACTTTGCCGCGCGGGAATTATTGCCGCACTTTACGTCGCGTTCACTTATGCTTTTATGCCCTTTGCTTTCGGCCCTTTCCAAATCCGACCGGCAGAGGCGCTTTGTATTTTACCGCTTTTTTATATAGAAGCCATACCTGCCCTTTACGTGGGCTGTATGATCTCAAATTTGGCTTCTCCGTACTTCTTTTACGACGTTATTATCGGTTCGCTTGTTACCTTGCTTGCGGCGCTCATCACGTACATGGTAGGCAGAGTTTTGAATAACGAGCCGTTAAAGCTTGGCATCGGCGGTATATTTCCCGTACTTTTTAACGCGTTGTTTATACCCCTTATTATCGTTTTTCTTTGCGGTGGTGCAGACGGATATTCGAGCGCGTGGACGGCGTATTTCGCTTTTGCCGGTTCGATTTTTTTAACGGAAGCGGTGTGGATATACGCGCTTGGCACGCCTTTATATTTCTCATTGCGCCGCATTCGCAAAAACGTGCGCTTTTTGCAATAAAACCTTATAAAATACTATGATAAAAGACCCACGGTTATGTGGGTCTTTTTTTGCTAACTATTGAATTAGTCTTCGTTGTTGTTTCCGCTGTTACCAAGGAAAATACCGAAGAAATCGTTGGACGGTTTCATCGACGTACCGCCGGTTGCACCGCTGCCAGACGAAGGTTTTCTATCGCGGTTGAAGGGTTTCTTACCAAAACCGCCGCGGTTGCCGCCACGGTTAAAGCCGCCTTTGCCGCGCGAATTTCTTCTATCGTTTCTATTTCCACGGCCGCGTTCGCGATCGTTTCTTGCAGGGATTGCAGGCGCGTCGGGATCTTCCAAGTTTTCGGGAATAATCACTATATAGCGGTTGGGCTCTTTGCCTTCGCTTTCCGTGGAAATACCTTCTCTTTCGGAAAGCGCCGCGTGAATAATTCTTCTTTCATAAGGGTTCATCGGCTCAAGCGCAATCTTTTTACCCAAACGAATCGCTTTTTGCGCAAGGCTTTCCGCGAGCTTGTTCAACGTGTTTTCACGGCCTTCGCGATAGTTGTCGCAGTCTACGACTACACGCTTATAATCGTCTCTACCCGTGTTTCCAACAGCGCTTGCAAGCGTTTGAATTGCGTCGAGCATCGCGCCTTTTTTACCGATAACCGACGTTGTATTTGCCGTCGTCACGTTGATTTCAATCTTTTCGCCTTCGGAAACAAGTTCCGTGCAAGCTTTGATATTCAAAAGCTCGAACAAGCCTTCCAAAAACGCTACCGTTCTTTCGCCGTCCGTACCGTCAGCGCTTACAACGGGAAGTGCTTTTTCTTCCGCTACTTCCACCGTTTCACTTTCTTTTACCGCGATTTCTACACGCGCTTTAATCGAACCGAAAAGTTTCTTTTTGCCTTCTTCCAAAACGCGAATATCCGCTTGCTCTTCGGT
>JAZSMB010000120.1:0-14195 GCA_045535685.1 Candidatus Scatosoma sp. | reverse complement strand
CCGCTTGGCCTCCGACTTCCTGTTCGATATACGTATCGTAGCCGTCGGGGAAAGCGCGGATAAAGTCGTCTGCTTGTGCGAGCTGACACGCGTGAATAAGCTCCTCGTCCGTCGCATTTTCGTCGCCCCAGCGTAAATTTTCCTTAATCGTTCCCGAGAAGAGTACGTTTTTTTGGAGCACGACGGCAACTTCTTTTCTCAAAACGTCTAAATCGTAATCTTTCACGTTGACGCCGCCTACGTACACGCTTCCTTCCGTCGTGTCGTATAAGCGGGAAATCAGTTGAATAAGCGTGGTTTTCGACGAACCCGTGCCGCCTAAAATACCCACCGTTTCGCCTGCTTTGATATCCAAATCGATATCGTAAAGCGCGTATTTATTTGCCGTTTTCGCGTACTTAAAGCCAACGTTTTCAAAACGGATAGAGCCGTCTTTTACTTCTTTTACGCCGTTTTCAGGGCTTTCGATGTCCGATTCTTCTTGTAAAACTTCACCGATACGGCGCATGGATTCGAGCGACATCGTCAGCATCACAAACACCATCGAGAACATCATACACGCGGACAATATTTGTATGCCGTACGTGATAATCGCCGAAAGCTCGCTAGGCAAAAACGGTCCGTCGATCGCGTTGGTAACAGGATTGATCACGCCCGTTTGGATAATCGTCTTTGCGCCAAGATACGAAATAAGCACCGCCGCAAAGTTGATGAAAAACGTCATAATCGGGCTGTTCCAAGCAAGAATTTTTTCCGCTTTCGTAAAGTCGTCGCGTACCTGCCCCGCTGCTTTTTCAAATTTCTCCGTTTCGTGGCCTTCACGCACGAACGATTTTACTACGCGGATCCCGCCCACGTTTTCTTGCACGGAGTTATTCAGCGCGTCGTATTTTTTAAATATTTTTCTAAAGAACGGCATTACGATACGCACGATGGAGAAAATGATTACCGCCAAGAACGGCACGATCACCACGAAAATCCACGCAAGCTGTGCGTTGATGGAAAAACTCATAATAATCGCGAAAATGAACTGCAACGGCACGCGGATTGCGATGCGCAAGCTCATTTGATACGATTGTTGTACGTTGGTGACGTCCGTCGTCAAACGGGTAACGAGCGACGAAGAGGAAAATTTATCCACGTTCGCAAACGAGAATTTTTGCACTCTGTAAAAAAGGTCGTGGCGTAAGTTGGTAGCAAACCCGCAGCTTGCCTGCGCCGCAAATTTCCCCGCAAGCGCACCGCTTGTGAGCGACGCCGCCGCAAGCGCTAATAAGATAACGCCGTTTTGGATAATATGCGCCACCGCGCCCGCACTTTGCAAGGCGTCTTCGTTGATCATTTTCGACATGAAAAAGGGCATTAAACACTCGCAAAAAGCCTCAATCGTCATAAAAATCGGCGTGATGATGGACGGCTTTTTATATTGCCGTACGCTTTTGAGTAGCGTTTTAATGATGGATATCATACTTTTTTCCTCCCGTTTGTGCATCGGCAACATTCCTCCTTGCCGTCGGATACGTTTTGATAAACGCGTTGTAAAAACTTGGCAAGCGTTTTCCGCTCTTCTTCGCTAAAACCTTGCAAAAGCAACTCTTCCATTTGCGTTCGATGCGCCTTCATCGCGCGAAAGTTTTTCAGTTCTTTTTCCGTGAGTTTTAACACTTTCGAACGCTTATCGTTTTCATTGGGCTCTAACGTAATTAAGCCTTTTTCTACCAGCCGTGCCACCAAGCCCGACACCGTCGCGTGTGAACAATCTAAAAACAGCTCGACGTCTTTGAGCGTCACGCGTTCGTTATCGTGCTTATGTAAATACCAAAGCACTTTCCCCTGCGAAAAGGTAAATTCCCGCTTGGGGAGCGATTCGTTGGCACGCTTTTCCAGCTTTTCGCTGATTTTCTTAAAATACATTCCGATATGCTCGCTCATAAAAACTCCTTTTATGATGATTTACTCCTATTATTATATGTAGCATGCTACAAAATGTCAAGCGTTTATAAAAAAGAAAACGGCTTTTCACGAAATTTTCATTCCCGCCGTTCTTTTCTTAGAGTATACGCGAAAAACGCAGGCGTTATAACCTGCGTTCTTCTTTACAAGTACAATATATAATTTGATAATCTTTACTCAGCGTTTTGACAAGTTTTTTACACGCGTCCGTCGTAGAATCGTCGAAATTCGTAAACGGATCGTCTAATATAAGCGGCGGTTTTTCGCCCGTGTATAGAACGTTTGCAAGCGCAATCCGCATACAAAATCCCAACAAGTCTTGCGTGCCTTCGCTATAATACTCGCTCGCGCGGTAAATACCATTTTCTTGTACCAACGTTTGTCCGTTAGCGGATAAACAAATTTGCTTGTTTGCCCCCACGCGTTCCAGTAAAGCCCTCGTGTCTTTTTCCACCGGTTCTAAATATCGGGCAGACAAATTATCCCGCGTTTGTTCCAGGGCTTTTTTCGCCGTTTGCAAAGCCAAAAGCTTGCGTTCTAAGCGTTCCTTTTCGGCAAACAACCGCGTTTCTTCCCCTTTATATTCGCTCATCCGCTCCGCGCGCTCTTCTTGCGCTTGCAAGTCGGCTCTTGCTTGCGCGCACTCGTGCAATCGTTGTGCTTTTTCGTTATCCAAAGCGGTAATTTGCATTTTCAAATTATGCAAGTCCTCTGCACGGGTGGGCGTAGTCGGCTGGATTGCTTGAGGGAAGTTTTGCAGCTTTGCCTGATATTCGCCAAGCGTTTGCAGGTGCGTTTGATAATGGTTGACGCGCTCTTGCAACAGTTCGATTGCCGCACGGTAATCGTACGTTTGCTGAAAGCGGAAGTTAGACAAAAATTGCTCGATAGCGGTTTTGAGTTTGGCTATTTTTAGCTGTTTTTGCTCGGTTTCCAGTTGCATATCACGCGCGCGCGTTTCTATATCTTCATCAAACTCCGCAGAGGAAAATTGCAGGCTCTCCCATTCTTTTTGCGCCTCTTCGTACGCCTCGTTTAACGCCTCGTCTTCGAACCTTTTCGCTTGCTTTTGCTTTTTCTTGCCCCACGGTTCGAACAACGTTTTTAAGCAAGTCCACGCAATCGACAGCCCGCCTAAAACAACGAGCGGTATGCCTAAAAACGGTAAAGTTTGTATCTGCGTCGCACCGAAAATAGCAACAATCAGCGCAATCGCAACGGACAGAGTATCGTTGGCTTTTTTGCCTCTTTTTTTATCCTTTTTTTGCTTTGAACGCGTACCTGCCCCCTTGCTTTGCCCTTCTGCAGCGAGCATTTTCTCAAACGAAGCAAGTTTTTCTTTACAGTCGTCTATCCGTTTACAAAGCAACTCTTTTTCCTTTTTTTGCTCGGATAGTTTTGCCAGCGTTTCCCTATTTTCATCTATCCAAGTTTGCAAAGCGTAAAATTCTTGCACGCGTTCTTGCAAGCCCGCTACGTTGATTGCAAGCGGATTATTTTCCGCGAAGAACGTTTGTAGGTTTTGTAACTGCATTTGCTCACGCTGAATTTTCTCTTGCACTTCTTGCCAAGCCGTATACTGCGCCGCGCGTTCGTTTTTTTCCACCTCGGCTTGCCAAATCGCCGATAAGCGCACGTGCTCGTTAGATACGTATTTTAACCGCGTTTCCAACGCATTCAATCGTTCGCGCGTGCGGTTGGCGTTTTCACTTTCGCGCAGACATTCCGTTCGATTATTCAGCGCAACCATCAGTTGCTCTTCGATTTCGTCCAGTTTTCCTTTACTCGGCTTGCGTTTGGCACGGAGTTTTTTCTCCGCTTCTTCCAGCCGCTCGATTGCCGCGTCTATTCCGCCGTCGCTGCCCGTCGTCAACAGTTGCAAAAGCCGCGCTTTGGTGTTGTCGGGCAAGTCCCCGCCCACGACGCCGCCTTGCGGTAAATACGCGCTACGGTGATACGTTTCTTTATTCACGCCCAAAATCAACTCGCCCAAACGTTCGATTTTTTCACCGAAAACGAAACTTTGCATATTGTTTTTATCATATAATTTAACGGTGTCCATCGCGGGCGTTTTTCCAAACGTGCGCTCGATACGGTAGGTCTGCCCTTTATATAAAAACGTCAACGTGCCGCCGTAGACACCGCCGTCAAACGGTTGATATTTACTGCGTAAGTTATCCTCCACCGCTTTACCACGCCCAGCGTCCATACCAAAGAGCATGCATTCTAAAAAGTTTAAAAGCGTGGTCTTTCCCCAGCCGTTTTCCGCTTTGATTTCTACGATATCTTTATTTAGGTCAAACGATTGATTGCGCCATTTTCCAAACCCTGCGATATAACAAGAAAGGAGTTTCATATCTCTATTTCCTCCCCGCTTAAAGCCGCCAAGCCCAGTTCGATTACTTCCGCGCGGAAATCATCGTTCATCTCATACCTGCCCACCTGTTTTATAAATTCTCCACGTTCCGTTTTATCGTTTTCATACGCCGAAATATCCACAAATAAACGGGAAACGTCCTCTATTTTTACGTGGAAAAACCGCGAGGCAAACCGCGACGAAAGTGCGGACAATTCTTTCCTTAACCCCGAAGTATATTTACCGCATAAAACAATTTTTACACAGTTGTCTTTGCTGACGTTTGCCGTCGCTTTTTCAATCGTCCGCTCTACGTCCAATTGCGTTTTACACGCCGAAACGTCTACGCGCACTTCTTCCACTTTCCGCGTAGCAAAACTCAAAAACCGTTCGTTTATCATCGCGCCTTTTTGCACTTCCAAAAGAAAAAACCCGCGATCGCCGATTTCGTCGTATCCGCGCCCTTCCAAACAACCGCAATAACGGTATTTCCCGCGCGCATCTAAATTTTCCGCCTGCAAAGTGGGCTTGTGAATATGTCCGAGCGCCAAATAATCGACGTTTTTATCTTTTAAATATCCAAGCGGAATATCTTCTGCATTTCTCCGCTCGCCCGACACCGTTTGTCCGTGCAAAAGCATAATATTAAATTTGTCGCGCGGTAAAGGCGGCACGTTATCAAAAGCGCGTGAAAAGGCGCGCGTGTCCGCACCCGTGATACAAATTTCATCGCCCAAATCGTAGCTCTTCCAACCGCTTTCACTTTCAAATAAAAGCAGGTTTTTCGGCAATATACCTTGCGCTTTTAACGCGTGCAAATCGTTGCCGCTATCGTGGTTTCCCGATACGTAGAAAAAGCAAACGGGCGCGGCGTTTTCGATGAGCGAAAATACTTCTTTTTGCACAAACGAGGCTACCATGTCTTCGTCGAATAAATCTCCAACGAGTAAAACCGCCGCCACTTGTTCGCGCATCGCAAACTCGCAAACGGCACGAAAATTTTGTATAAGCTCGCGTTTTCTTATCGCAGACTTTTCCGTAGACAACCCAACGAACGCCGAGCCGATATGTATATCCCCCGTGTGAATGATTTTCACGCCCTTTTTCTCCCTTTTCCGTCATTTTTCTCTATTATAGCATACGCGAGCGTATTTGTAAATAAAAAACGCGAATGTTTGTTCGTTTTTTGTCACAACTTTTCCTACATTTTTTAAAGTCGTATTTTTCCCAAACTTCGATTTTGGCGGTTTTTGCGCGATTTTTCTATCATTTTCGCTCAAAATCGCTATTTTCATACAAGAAAATTTTGTCATAAATTCCAACCTTTGTTTGCCTTGAAAAATGTGAAAAAACACAAAAAAAGATTGACAAACATAGTATGCTTAATTATAATATAATTAAATTTAAGGCTTCTACGCCGTAAAAATATATAAAAACGAGGAAGTACGTTCACTTTTATAGCGAATACATACCCCCACGACGATTTTATGAGAAACACGTTATCGAGAAAAACCAAATTGTTTATTCTTTCCGTGCTGATGCCCCTTTCGATGATGAGCATCGGTTTTTCGTCGTGGACAATTACCAGCGTGCAAAACGTAAACGGCTCGTTCACAACCGAAACGGTACTCGATAAGGGTACGTATATTACTTCTTGCGAAGTGGAATACTTCGAGTATATGTCAACCGGCTTTTTTACTTATCCCGAAACGGAAACGGGCAATCATACTCCGCAAATCAGCGACGTGGGTTATATCACGACTACGCTTACCATTAATTTGGAAAAGTGCAGATCGGTATTTACCTCCGGCAACGATTTACAGTTAGAGATAGAACTTTTCAATAATAAAACGGTCAAAGACGGCAAAACGACTCTTTCGCTGTTCCCCTACTTTAAAGAAGCGGCTTGCGACACGCTCGAGAACAATACGAAGTTTGAATGGAGCACAGAGCACGTTCTTACCGAATTTTATTTTACGCCGGATACGCATGCGCAAACCGTGACGTATGCTATTACGTTTACAATCGACGCAACCGATCAATTTGAAGAAGTATACCCCATTTTGCAAGCGATGGCGGAAAATAGAATTTCCATTATCGTGCAAGCAGCGATTACGGAGGTGACCGAATGAAAAAACGTCTCGTTTTTATTTTGAGTTTTCTACTCGCCCTGCTCGTATCCGTGGGCGCGGCGATCTGGGTCATCGTTTATCAAAATTCTTCCCCCTACCCGACCGAACTGTCGGGCGAATTCTCGTTGGCAATTTCGTACGACAAAGACTTATTGACCGCTCAAAACGGACAACTCAAAGGCGATTTAATTAAAGCGGGTGTTACAAAAAATGATAAAAACGCCACCACTACTTTGGTGGTCAACCACACGACTTTAGACGGAAAAACGTACAGCT
This sequence comes from Candidatus Scatosoma sp., assembly GCA_045535685.1. GTDB lineage: Bacteria > Bacillota > Clostridia > Christensenellales > Borkfalkiaceae > Scatosoma. The sequence goes on along the minus strand of JAZSMB010000120.1, from coordinate 7,478 downwards.
ATCCCATTCATCAAGCAGCAAACGTTACGTTGACGAATACCGAGTTTGAATACGGCGCTGCAAAAGGAGAAGGCGCAACTTTTGAATTTACTGAAACTCACTCGAAATTAACCGCGCAAGAAAACGGTTCCGCTACGACGTCGGTGGCAATAAAAGTACTGTTAAAAGATAACGATAAGGCAACTTCTGCCACGCAAAAGTTTTTGCGTGCATTGCTTGCTTTACCTGCACCCGATACGACCGATGCGGAAAATGCAGAAGCTACGTTTAATAGAAACGGACTGTATTTTAAGGTCACGGACAATCGCGTGATGGCGGTTTATGCGAACGATACGGCAACGATGCAAGCGGTGGCGTATAACGGCGACAACAACTACGGCACCATCGAAGGCGCGCTTGCCGCGTCTACCAGCGGCACGGTGTACGTAAAACCGCAAACGACTGTTACGTTGGGAACAGCACAAAGAACAAATGCAGATGGTAGCAAAACCACATATGGTATTATCAGCTCCGTCACCGTAAACGACGGCGTACCTAAAAACGACGATGGCACGCCCGAAACTCCTTATATTATTAAAAACTGTACCATTCTCAGCGGCGTGACGCTTTGCTTGCCTTGGGAAAGCACGAAAGCAACGCCTTCTTTGACAAACATTTCCGCTCACGAATCGATGACGTGCGTTAGCTTAAATCCAGTAGACAATGTGAATAACACGCAATTACGTACCAACCACATTACCGTGCACACAGGTGCCGTGTTAACAAATTATGGTACGTTCATCGTAGGCGGTGTAGTAAGCGGTGGCAACGGCGGTCATCCGTCTAGTTATTCGATGAATCAATACGCGCAAATTACTATGAAAGCGGGCGCGCAAATCGTCAATGAAGCGAATGCCTCTATCCAATGCTACGGCTATATTTTAGAAGAAACGCTTGATAACGAGTCACAAATTATATTGCATAAAGGCAGTTCGTATATTGCTCCTTTTAAGGTCATCGAACACCGCGGAGGTTCAAAGTTTTTAGGTATTTATTTAAGCGGAATGAAATGCTCACCGTTTAATCGTTTTTATATGCCGAATACGTCCGTTGCGATAACCGTCAATAACGGAGCCTCCGTAAACGGCTATGTTTCGCTGTATGCAGATAGTAAACATAATGTAACCGTCATCGACTTGATAGGCAATGTCGCGAGTGCTTTGATTCAATTTACCGCATCTACAAGCTCTGCTCATGCTAAATACAATCCCGCAACACAAGTACTCGATTTAGATTTGTTTGGATCCGCAAAATTAAACTCGTTGGCACTTAGTATCGACTCGGGTCTACCTATTATCGGCACCGTTTCTTTATCAATGGCAGCAGTTTACTTCCCGCTTACTTGGCGGTTTGACGTGTCCATATCCAGACCTTTATCCGGCGGAACGGCAACGTTTACCACCGAGCAAGATATTAAGATAATGCCTGGCGGGAAATTAACCATCGGGCAAGGCGTAAACGCTACGATGTCTTCTATTGTCGTCTATGATGAGCAATTCCAAGATCCCGCCGATCCAGCCGGCGTCGCCTCCACAAAATACGAAACAGGAAAAGGTGCGGGCGTTCTAACAGTAAACGGATCGCTGACCGCTAAAAATATTGCGGGAGTCGTGCATACGCAGGTTTCCAACGCATTTATTCATGCAACCGAAGGTACAACCATTGCTTCCAACGAATTAAGCACCGCAAGTGCTACGTCGGCAAGCTATGAAGCAACAACCTCTACCGAAACTCTTTCGCTGTCAAAACGCAGCGACGCCAGTGCAAATTATACCGCAGCAGGTACGTATTATTCTGCACAACGCGCAAACGGCACTTCGTACGGTTGGTATAAAACGCCTTATACCATCACTTTGTACAATGCGTCTTATGATAGCGATGAGCCCGAAATTATAACAAGATCCACAAGCGGCGGGTATCGACCTACCGCAAAATCTTCTAACAATTATTACACTTTCGATAAATGGTACACGGATAGCGCATGCACGCAAGAAGTGACGTCCACCGTTTACGAAGATACAAGTTATTATGCAAAATGGTTGTTGAACGTATATAACGTTCAATACGATTATTCGACGTCGCAAATCGAAAATTACGATCCTACTAAATTGAATATGGGCACTCCCATCACGCAATTTAGCTATACAAATAATCTTAACGCGCTACTGCATGCGCCTATCTATGAAGGATATGCTTTTATGGGTTGGCGTATCGGCTCTGCGAGCGGTTCTTCGACAACCAACTTAAACAACGCCGTAATGACCGCCGCAACCAAGACGGCTACCAATGCCAACGACGTACAATATTCGGTTACGTTATATGCAGAATGGACCACAGCTACGACGTATGAAATCAACTTAAATTATGACGTTGGCGCAAATTATAAAGGCGTTGACGATTTGCCTACCGATGCTTCAGCTTATGTAACGGGTGCTTTACCTACCATTGATACAAGCATACCCGATTCCGATTATGAAACGCCAAAATATTTCTACGGCTGGGCAAAAATTCCTAACGGCACGGTTGCGGATAAGGTGGAAACGCTGACGCAAGAAGACGTTGATAATAACGAACTTACTTTCTATGCAATTTGGTTGGATAAACACGCGTTATCGTTTGATACTATCACAAATAGCGGCAACTTACCTGATATTGAATTCTCGAACGTTTACCTGTTAGACGGTCAATCGTACGACTTATCGCAATTGAAAGATACGTCGGGTAATACAATTACACAATACGATACCGTGAAGACGGCTAATAAGTATTTCAACGGTTGGACAGCCGACGCAAATGCGATGATTTCGGATAATTCCGTCACGGCGACGGACAACGCTACGCTGACGGCAGGTTGGATAGATAAGTATGCTTTGACCATCGTTGCACAATCGGGTGCAACCAAAGGCACTGCAATCAATATCAATACAACCGTTTACTTGCTCGAATCGCAAATTGATAGCACGTTTACGTCATACGACACGCAAGTGAAAGAGCAAAATACAAATACGGCAACGAATAAGTATTTTGTAAGCTGGAGCGATGATATTACGTCACTTTCCAAAGACAATTTTACTAATAAAGCTTATACGATTACGGCAAGTTGGGGAACGAAATATTCGGTAACCGCAACCACTCTTAGCAGTGCAACCGTCACAGTTGATTGTATCAACCACGACACCGTTACGCTCAGTAGAAATACTGCCGTTTGGTATCAACCTAATGCAGAATTGACGTTTACCGTCTCCTATTCTGGCGATAACGAGCAATCTTTCACTGTTAACAACGGTTCGAAAGACGTTCTTAAAAATCCTGAGAACAACAGCGGTACAGTGAAAATTGAAAGCAATCTTACCGTCAAAGCATCCTCCTCCTGTATCACAGCAGATACGCTTATCACACTCGCAGACGGAACGCAAAAACGCGTAGATCAATTGCGCGGAGACGAACTCCTGCTCGTATGGAACTTGAACACAGGCAAATACGACGTTGCACCCATCGTCTTCGTGGACAGCGACCCTGAAACGGAATATGAGATTGTTCATCTCTACTTCTCGGACGGCAGCGACGTGAAAGTCATTTACGAACACGGCTTCTTCGATTTGAATTTGCGCAAGTACGTTTATATCGACGCATATAACTATGCAGAGTTTATCGGACATGAATTCGTCACGCAAGGCGATATTTCGAACAATAGCTGGAAGAAAGCAACGCTGACAAGAGTCGTTATCGAAACGGAACGCACGAAGGCTTACTCGCCCGTCACGTTCGAACATTTGAGCTACTACACGAACGGCGTATTGTCTATGCCGGGTGGTATCAGCGGATTGTTCAATATCTTCGAAGTGAATACCGACACGATGTCGTACGATAAGGAACAAATGCAAAAGGATATCGAAACGTACGGCTTGTTCAGCTATGACGATTTCAAGGATTTAATCCCCGAAGTTGCGTTTGACGCATTCAACGGTAAGTGGCTGAAAGTTGCCATCGGCAAAGGTATGTTGACCTGGGCGGATATCGAGTATCTTGCTCAGCGGTACGTACCGCTCATGTAAAACAAAAAAGGAACTGCAAATTTGCAGTTCCTTTTTTGGTGTACCCGATTGGATTCGAACCAACGACACCAAGCGTCGGAGGCTTGTGCTCTATCCAGCTGAGCTACGGATACGTACTCTTTTTCAAAAAGCATATATATTTTACTATTTTTTGCTTTCATTTTGCAAGCGTTTATGGTATAATATTTCCAAATTCAAGAAAAAATTTGCTTGTGGGCTCGTTTTTTGTGCCAAAACATAAGCAAAGGAGCGTTAAATATGTCGAAAACAGTCGTAATCGGTATGAGCGGCGGTGTGGATAGCAGCGTGGCGGCTTTGCTTTTGAAAGAGCAGGGCTACAACGTCGTGGGACTGTTTATGCAAAACTGGGACGAAGTAGACGAAAACGGCGTGTGTACCGCCGAGGACGATTTCGCCGACGTGCGCCGCGTGTGTTCCGTGCTCGATATCCCCTATTACACCGTCAACTTCGCGCGTGAGTACATGGACCGCGTATTTTCCTATTTCCTTGCCGAGTACAAAGCAGGGCGCACCCCCAACCCCGACGTACTTTGCAACCGTGAAATCAAATTCGGGCCGTTTTTAGACGAAGCGAAAAAGCTGGGTGCGGATTATATCGCGACGGGGCATTATTGCAAAATTTCCCACGAAAACGGCGTGCATTACCTGCAAAAAGCCAAAGACCAAAACAAAGACCAAACGTACTTTTTAAACCAACTCTCGCAAGCACAGCTTAAAGACGTACTCTTCCCCTTGCAGGATATGGAAAAGCCCGAAATCCGCAAAATTGCGCTGGAAAACGGGCTTGCAACGGCGAAAAAGAAGGACAGCACGGGCATTTGCTTTATCGGCGAGCGGAATTTTAGAAAATTCTTATCCACGTACCTGCCTGCAACGCCGGGTAAAATATTAGACTTGACTGGCCGCCAAGTGGGCGAGCACGCGGGCTTGATGTATTACACGCTCGGTCAGCGCAAGGGCATGGAGCTGGGCGGTATCAAGGGCGACAGCGAGGGCGGTAGATGGTTCGTCGTTAGAAAAGACCTTAAAAATAACGTACTCTACGTTTCCCACGGCGACGAAAGCCCGTTATACTCCAAATCGTGCGAAGTGTCGGGCTTTAACTGGATTCCCTATCCCCCCGCGCAAAAAGAGTTCGAGTGCATGGCGAAATTCCGCTACCGTCAGCCCGATCAAAAGGTGCGCGTGTTCGTGCGCGAAAACGGCGATTTGCATATCGAGTTCGCGGAAAAGCAACGCGCGGTCACCGAAGGTCAATACGCCGTTTTATACGACGGAATCAACTGCTTGGGCGGCGGCGTAATCCAAAGTGCAGAATATTAAGTAAAAAACGTTCAACGCATACCTGTATGGGGTGTTTTAGCCCCTACATACCAAAAAAGGAGTTAAAAAATAATGAAAAATATCGCTATTGTCACAGGCGCGTCCAGCGGCATCGGAAAAGAATTCTTTTTATCTTTAAACGGCAAAAAAACACTCGATGAAATTTGGGTTGTCGCACGAAGCGCGGATAAATTGCAAGCGCTTTCTTCGCTTACCGATATTCCCGTGCGCACGTTCCCTTTGGATTTGTCCTTGACGAGTTCTATCGACGCGTTAAACGCCGTTTTAACGGAAGAAACGCCGCAAATCGAGTATCTCATCTGCGCGAGCGGTTTCGGGCGTTTTAACGCCGTTGAGGACGACGATACGGCGGTTTTAGAGAATATGGTCGATTTAAATTGCCGTTCTATCGTTTCGCTGACGAAAGCGTGTGCACCGTTTATGAAAAAGGGCGGCGCGATGATTTTGGTCGCGTCCATTTCGGCATTCCAGCCCGTGCCGTATATTACTACCTACGCAGCGACGAAAGCATTCGTTTTATCGTACGGCAGAGCGTTTAATAGAGAGCTTAGAAAATCGCGCGGAGCACGCGTTTTGTGCGTGTGTCCGTTCTGGACGAAAACGGCATTTTTCGACCGCGCGGAAAGTGAAAACCCCGTCGTAAAAAAGTACGCGGTCATGTACGAGCCGCAACATATCGTTGCGCGCACTTGGAAAGACTTAAAGCATAAAAACCGCGACGTATCGGTGTGCGGAGCATACTCGAAAGCGCAAGCGCTTTTGGTAAAACTGCTCCCCCACCGTTTGGTCATGTCCATTTGGCAAAGCCAACAAAAATTGAAGTAAAAAAACTAATAATGACAAAACAGCGGATTGCTAAAAATGCACTCCGCTGTTTTATTATGCCCCTTTACGGATTATACGTATCACTTACATTTCCTCTAAAACACAAACTGAAAAGCCGCTTTTTTTATATTTTTTACTCCTTTTATCTAACTGTCACCCATAAAATTACGCTCCGAAAATCCCATAAATTAGATGTTGTACCCGAATCAACCGAAATTGCATACAATCCTTTTTCTTTTACTTTTCTTAATGTTGTATCCTGTTTTCCTGCTTCATCTTCATAAAGAATACTAAAGCCAAACACGTTTGCGCCTTCGCCTTTTGGACTAAACCACAGCCCGTCATAGCGCGGGTGATCGACGAGCTGGTACGCGTCGATATAATAGCGGTGTTCTTGTCCGTCGTATTCACGCTCGATACGTATTTCTTCTACGTCGGGGGTAAACACCCACGTTTCCGTGCTTTCATCATCGCACGCAATACGGATCGTCACGTCGTATTTGCCATTTCCTTTGTCACCTTGCTCTTGACACGCCGTCACGCAAATACTCATCATCAGCGTAAACAGCAACGTCATTACCGTTGTAAAAATTTGTTTCATTTTTCGCATTTTCGTTTCCTCCTGTCTAAAACGTCGTTATAAAACACAAAGAGAGTGTATTGAAACGCAGCATTTCAATCACTCTCTTTATATTAGGTTGACAAAAATTGAAAAGCCGCTTCATTTACGGAAACGGTTTTTACGCCGTTTCCATAAACAGCAAAAAGATTTTTGCTCAACGAACCCCTCAAAAATTTTTTTTACGGTTATATTATATACATACTTTCCTATTTTTGTCAATACATTTTTGAAAAATAAATCGGTAAAATTTATGCCGATTTTTGTCGAGTTTTTGCCTTTCTCATTTTGTCATTCTGCACATCAGTCGTGATATTCTTACGCAATGTTTTTTAAATTGCTTATACAACGAAAAAAAGCACTCCGCTCATGTCGGAGTGCTTTCTCATTGAATTATTAGGTAAAAATCAGCTCAAATTTGCAGGAGCTTCGCCGCGGTCTTCGGGGAACATCGTGCCTGCGGGGATTACGGGCAAAATCATGGGGTTGATGAATGCGTTTGCCGTAAGCGAGCTAACCGTTGCTCTAAGGTAAGGATAAACGATTTCCGTCATGTTGATAACCAAATCTTGTTT
>JAZSMB010000008.1:0-3876 GCA_045535685.1 Candidatus Scatosoma sp. | reverse complement strand
GTTTATTAAAAGAAAATAATAACTCTTTTCCGCGCCCCGCCCCACTCGACCGCGCAACTGGTGCAGCTGGGAAAGTCCAAACCGTTCGGCGTTGTATATAATCATCACCGTCGCGTTGGGTACGTCTACGCCTACTTCGATAACGGTGGTAGATACCAAGCAATCGTATTCTCGGTTTTTAAACGCCGACATCACTTGCGTTTTTTCTTTGTCTTTCATCTTACCGTGGAGCAGACCGAACCGCACGGTAGGCAACCGTCCTTTGAGTTCTTCAAACAACTCCTTAACGCTGATCATTTCCCCTTCCTCGTCGTCCTCAATCTTCGCGCACACGAAATACGCCTGCTTACCAAGCTTGGTTTCTTTGTCGATATACGCAAGCATATCGTCGTATTTGGATTGCGGAATAATACTCGTGGTAATTTCCTGACGGGCTTTGGGCTTGTCGGTGATCGTCGTCACGTCCAAATCGCCGTAAAAAATCAACGAAAGCGTACGCGGAATGGGGGTTGCGCTCATAACCAAAACGTCCACGCCTTCGCCCTTTTGCGCAAGTGCGTTGCGTTGCGCCACGCCGAAACGGTGCTGCTCGTCGCATACGATAAACGCCAGCGAGGGCATTTCCACGTCCCCTTGTAAAATCGCGTGCGTACCGCAAAGAATATCAATCTCGCCGTTTTTTAATCGTTCTTTGATTTCGCGTTTCTCTTTCGCCGTCATTCCGCCCGCTAAATAGCCGACTTTATAATCGGGAAAATATTTTTTAAGCACCGCGTAGTTTTGTGCGGCAAGCACTTCCGTCGGGGATAAATACGCCGCCGCGTACCCGCTTTTGACCGCCATATACATACCGCAAAGCGCCACGGCGGTTTTACCGCTGCCCACGTCCCCTTGCAATAATCTATTCATCTTCGTCGGGCCGTGCAACGAGTTAAATATATCGTTGACCGCCTGTTTTTGCCCGTTTGTGAATTCAAACCCAAACCGAGTGGAAAATGCTTTCACTTCGCCCGCCGTCACGCCGTATTTGCGCGTGCGCACCTCTTCCTTTCCGCCTTTGATGAGTTTGAATGCGGAAATTAGGATAAAATACTCCTCGAGCGCAATGCGTTCAGAGGCGAGTGCTTTGCTTTGCTCGTCGGGTGGATTATGCACGTCGTAATACGACTTAGCAAGGGAGGGTAAATTGTATTTTTTTATAATCGGATACGGGATAACGCTGTCGATATCCACCTTTAAAAGCGCCTCTTTTACCGCGTCGCGCACAATCTTTTGCGAGAGTTTGCCTTTGAGCGAATACACGGGCAAAATCCCTTTTAAGCGGTAGTTTTTATCGAGCGGTTCAAAGGTGGGGTTTACGATAGAAACTTGTCCGTACTTGTTTTGCACGCGGCCGTAAAACAAATACTCGCCCGGTTTCAATTTTTGCGCCACGTACGGCTGGTTAAACCATACGGCGGTAAACGCAAAACCGTCTTGATTACAAAGGGCTTTTACCATTTTCGTACGGCTGCCAAAGTGCGTGGGCGCAAGCCGCGTTACCTCGCACGCAATCAGCGCCATATCGTTGTGATACAGCGAGCGTATGGATACGCGCTCGGTCAAATCGAGATACGCCCGCGGAAACGTTTTGATCAAATCTTCCGCCGTATATACGCCTAATTTATTAAATTCTTTTTCGCGTTTTTCGCCTACTTGGCGCAGGGAAGACAGTTTCAAATTTACGCTCCTTTGATAAAATGCAAAGCGGGAGAAAGCTCCAACCTTTCCACCCGCTTTTGTGTATATTTATGCAATTTTTCGTATATTTATTATTCTAAAGACAAGATATAATAATATACCGATTGACCGCCGTTGTGGAAATCCACGTCGCAATCGGGATATTTTTCCGCGATTGCCGCGCACAACGCTTCCGCCTCGTCCTCTTTCACGTCTTCGCCGTAGTAAAGCGTGATCATTTGATGGAAATCTTCCTTCATCTTCGCGATGAGTTTTACCACCGTTTCTTCGACCGAGTGCGATTTTGCCAAAATCTTTTTATCGTCCAAGCCGATGATGTCGCCTTCCTTGATAGAGAAACCGTTGAGCGAAGTATTGCGTACCGCGTACGTTACTTGACCTGCTTTTACGTTATCAAGGGCGTGGATCATATTCGTCTTGTTTTCTTCGGCGCTGGCGTCGGGGTTAAATTCGAGCGCAGCACAGAAACCTTGCGGCACGTTTTTGGTAGGAATAACGTGGATCGTCTTATTATCCACGAGTGCTTTCGCTTGTTCTGCCGCCAAAATAATATTTTTGTTGTTGGGGAAGATGAAAATGTGTTCCGCGTTGATTTTTTGCGCTGCCGTAGCGATATCACTTGCGCTGGGGTTCATCGTTTGACCGCCTTCGATGATGCGATCCACTTGCAAATCGCGGAAGATATCGGAAAGTCCGCTGCCCGTACAAATTGCGAGCATACCCATTTCTTTCTTTTCCGCTTCCATCTTCGCTTTGATTTGGCGGTTTTGTTCGAGCATATTTTCAATTTTCGGTCTATCCAACTCGCCAAGTTCAAGCGCATACGTAAGCGCCTTGCCCGGTTGGTTGGTGTGCACGTGCACTTTGACAAGTTCCAAATCGCCGATACAAATAACGCTGTCGCCGATCGCCATCAAACGCTCTCTCAAACGATCGATCGCAGAAAGCGTCGTGCTCTTTTTCATATTAATGATGAAAAATTCGGTGCAATATGCGTATTGAATTTCGCCCAAATCCATATTGATAATGCTGGAGTTGTCGCCAAATTCCGATTCGTCCTCCACGGCTACCGCTTCGGTAATCGTTTCCGCAATTTCTTCGCCCGTAAGTTCGGATGCAAAGCCTTTAAAAATGGTCATAAGACCGACGCCGCCGCTGTCCACAACGCCTGCTTTTTTCAAAACGGGCAACATTTCGGGCGTTAAAGCAAGCGCTCTTTCGCCTTCTTCGATAACGTCTTTGAAAAATTCTTCAAACGTCTTTTTCTTGCTGGCAACTTTGGGGGCGATTTCACTCATCATACGGATAACGGTCAAAATCGTACCTTCTTTGGGTACGGATACCGCGCCGTACGCCACTTTCGTACCCGCTTCCATTGCCTTTGCAAACGTTTTGGTATCTACTTCTTTTTCGCATTTACCCAAAATCGAGCAAATACCTTTTAAAATTTGCGACAAAATAACGCCGGAGTTCCCGCGCGCGCCTTTCAACGCGCCTTTGGAAATACTATTGCAAACTTCGGAAAATGCGCTGGAGGGGCAAGCGGTCAATTCGCGTACAGCCGATTGCATAGTAAGCGACATGTTCGTACCCGTGTCGCCGTCGGGAACAGGGAATACGTTGAGTGCATCCACTTTCGCGCGATTGAGTTCGAGCTGCTTCGCGCCAACGAGTATCATTTTACGAAATTCGGTGCTGTTTATCGTTTTATGCATTAGAAAATGCTCCTCTTTTTCATTATTGTATAAGCGTTATCCGTATAGAACACACTTTAAACTCCTTATCGTGGGGTTGCATTTGCATACCCCCGCTCAAAGCAACGGACAACCGCGCGAAAAACTTTCTCGTATTTATAATAAGGAAGTATAAAATTTTTCGCACACGCGCGCATACACGCAAAAAAGCGCTATGATGGTTCAATAGCGCTGGGTTGTTATAATTTTACCCCGATTACGTTTACGTTTACCGAGTCTACGATCATACCCGTAAACCCTTCTACCTTATACTTAATCGCTTCGGTAAGCGATTCGGCAACGGCGCTAATGGACACGCCGTATTTGATAATGACGTAAACGTCGATGTAAATGCGGTTACCGAAATGCCGGATCCTGTGGGTATCTTCTCTTTCGACTCTGC
>JAZSMB010000178.1:0-4784 GCA_045535685.1 Candidatus Scatosoma sp. | reverse complement strand
TGTCGGAGATACCCTGATCGTCCACCAACAAATAAGCACCCATACGGGTGCTTTTTGTTATTCTTCGTCCAGTTTAAGTGCTGAAATTTCTTCTTGCGTGGCTTTTCGCAACACTTGTTTAACGATAGCAGGGTCGTACGGCGCCGTATCGTCGGAAAAACGTCTTGTACTATCCACGAGCACAATTTGTTCTTTATTGTGCCTGCCCATGCGCACCCATACGTAATCGCCTTTTACTACCTGTTTACTCGGATCAAAATACCAGTAGTTGCAGCCGTCATATCCAAGCGGACTAACGCCCACGAAAGCGTACTTGCCTTTGCCGCTTAAAATACGAGCAAAGATTTGCTCATATTCTTGCCTTAATGCGCGCACGAATACTTGAATTTGTTCGCGATGCACAAGTAAAGTATAAACGCCGCCAAAATATTTGGTTTGGTCGGATGATTTCATGACCAAGCGAATTGCCATCACGCAATCGTTGTTTCTACGCACTTCGCGTTCCACTTCTTTTCCGTCTTGGGTGTATGGATACAAGTCCACAGCAAACCCTGCGCGTTCAAAGCTTAAATTATACTCTGTTGCATATGCGCCAGCAAGCAAACGCGACATTGCATTAAGCCAGTTTTCTAAATCCTCGCGTTTTATATCTAAAGTGGTCGATTGATAGGAAACGTGCTCGTTTTCCACACAAATTTTCGTATTTGCATAATAACCCGATGAAAACAATTTCAGCGGTAAAATGTCGAACGAAAACTTTGTATCTTGTATGTATAGCGTAGCCATTTTACTCTCCCTATTATAGATTCAACGCGTACCTGCCCCCACCTTTTAAGAAAGCTTACGCGTAGCGGTAACGTTTTCGCAATAAAATAAACATCCCTGCAGATAATATCAATGTAACCGATTCGGCGACGACAAGCGATGCCCAAACCCCGTTGACGCCCCAAAAAATCGGCAACACAAGTACGGCAATCGCTTGACAGACAAACGTTCGCGCAAACGAAATTAAAAGCGAAACGCCGCCGTTGGAGAGTGCCGTAAAAAACGCCGATGCAAAAATGTTGATACCGCAAGTTAAAAAACTGAATGCAAAAATGCGCATACCGTTAACCGTAATATCCAACAGAGCTTGATCGTAATGCACGAATATGGACGCAAGTGGCAGGGCAAATAGTACGCCTATCAACGTCATTATCCCCCCTGCTATACTCGTAATGGTTAAACTCTTCTTGAAAATATTTTTTAGCTCACCGTGGTTTTGCGCACCGAAATGAAACCCGATAATCGGCGCAGAACCGACGGAATAACCCAGAAACATCGCAACGAAAATGAACCCTAAGTATTGCATAATTCCGTAAGCGGAAACGCCTGCAATACCGATTAAACGCATCAGTTGCGCATTATATAATATTGTAACGATAGACATGGAAATATTCGTCATCAGTTCGGACATACCGTTGATACACACGGCAAGCAACGTTTTACCCATAAATTGCGTTTTTCCAAGCCGTAACAAGCTATCGTTTTTACGCGAAAAATAAATGATAGGAATAATACCGCCGATTACTTGATTGAGTGCGGTTGCTATCGCTGCACCGGCTAATCCCCATTTGAACACGGCTACAAATAGTGCGTCAAATACGATATTTCCTATCCCCGCCAAAACCGTTACGTACAACCCCAAACGCGGTTTTTCCGCCGTTACGAAAAAACCTTGAAAGGCATTTTGTAACATAAACGCAGGTAAAACAGATAAGATAATACGCGCGTATAACGTACAATAATAAATTAATTCCTCTTTGTCTTGAGGCGACATTTCCTTTTCCGTTTCTGCAAATAATCTTGCAACGGCGGGTGCGATCGCGATGCCAATGAGCGATAGAATCATCCCCAACAAAACGGCAGTATATACGATCAACGAGAAAATTTTATTCGCCTTTTCGCTATCTCCTTCGCCCAACGTTTTCGCTACTACTGCGTTTCCGCCCGTGCCAAGCATAAACCCGACCGAACCCAAAATCATAATCATGGGAAAAATTAAGTTCAAAGCCGCAAACGGTATCTCGCCTGCAAAGTTGGATACGAAAAATCCGTCCACGATGCCGTAGATGGAAACGAACGCCATCATAACGACAGATGGTAAAATAAAACGGAAAAGTTTTCGATAATTAAAATGTTCAGATAATTTGATACGTTCCATATCTCTTCTCATAGAAAAGCCCGACTGCATTAAGCCGTCGGGCTTTTTATTTCGTTTATGCGGTTGGAATGATTACATATCCAACAAGTCTTGATACGTGTTCGTAAACAAGGTCGTCGAATTTTGATATGCATTTAATACTACGCCTTGCATTTCGCTCGTGTAGTTGCTAACCGACGTACTCTTAATCGATTCGTAGAACAAATTAGAGAACGTACCTTCTTTTTCGATATCTGCAGGATTAAAACCGCCGTAAACGTCGCCGTCGTCTGCATTGTAAACGAACGCTACGTAGATGATATGCCAACCGTAATCGGAAGGAGCTACCACGTACGAACCAACGCCTTTATTAACTGCGTATTGTGCCGCGTATTCGAACTCGGAAACGAAGTTCGTCTTATAAGGCGATACAACGTAGCCTTGGTAGGTATTTAAACAACCGGTATCCGTGCTATAAGCAAACATCAATTCGTTTACAGCAGAAAGCGCTGTGTACGAATCATTTTTACGCGTTTCGTCGCCAGCAAAGAAGAAGTCTGCACAGCTCGTATTTTCAAGCGTTACTTTACCTTCGTAGTAAATAAACTTGCTGTAGTCGACTACGTCGTCCGTCGTATAGGTGGTGGAGTTATAATCATCAAGCCAAGTACCGCTTGCTTTGTTTCCGCCAAGTGCGTAGTTGATGTAGCTTTCCATTTCTTGAATGAAACCGCTTTCCTTCTTCGTACCGATGCCGAGTTTGTTAGGCGTAAACTTCCATTCGTCGTCAACTTTTTCCGCAGTACCGTTGTACGGGTATTGACCTAAATATTGACCAAGCTTTTTATATTGCTCGGTATTTTTCATATTGTCCTTAAAGAACAAATATGCGTTATCTTGCGTGCCGTAATATTGATCGTTTGCCTTGCTTACTTGGTAAGCGTAATTCGTGTGGTCGTCCTCGCCAAACCAAGTATTACGCAAGTCTTTCGCTTGAACGTCGGCAAGCAACGATTTACGTGCGTTGAAGAGCTGATCGCCTTTCAAGCCTTTATTTTTCATAGCCGAGTATGCTTGTTCTTGCGCTGCGTCGAAAGGCAACAAAATGTTATAAACAAAACCAAAGTTCTTATAGCCGTACAACACGAACGATTCGTCGGAAATAGAGCCGATTGCACTTTCAAAGCTGGAAGGCGTTTCTTGATATTTATTCTCTTGCGAAGTTTTAATTTCGTTGTACTTGTTTTGAACGTATTGATAGTTGTTTGCTTCCAACGATTGAATTGCGGTATCTTGTAAATCGGTCAAATATTTATTAGCAACCGCTTTTCCAAGCGCGGACGCAAGTTCAACGTAGTAATAGTCGAGTTCGGTAAATACAGCCGTATCTTCGTCCTTATCTACCAAACCGTAACTTTGCAAGTTTGCAAGGAACACGTTATACGCTTTCTTTCTCGTCGATGCAGTCGAACCGTCCACTTTTTCGTACGTACCGCAATCGGTAAGCGCGTTGCGACCCGTATATACGTTATAGTTGAGTTTGCCGTCTTTCATCGGTACGTATTCGTCTTCGAATGCGTTTACGTTGGTAGGCAACGTGCGTGCTTCTTCGTGATCGTGGTCATCGCTGGATTTAATATACGAAGTTTCCGCTTCATCAAGCGCCGCGTTGAGCGATTGCATCAACGTATACACCGTTTCGTTGTATTCTTCCTCGGTCAAGAAATACTTCATACCAAGCACGTCTCTATGCGCCTCGTACAATTCTTTTTGTTTACCTGTTGCGTTTGCAATTTCTGCGTCTACATAATCGATACAGTCTTGCGCGGTAAACGTTTTACGTCCGTCTTCTTCGTCGCTACCGTTCGCCAAATAATAAGCCACCGCGTATTGCGTAAGGATTTTTTGGTTGGTTAAGTCTTGCATCAGCAAATTGAATACGTCTTTGTAAGAATAACCGTAGTTTTGCACGTATTCGATACCAACGTTTACAAAATACGCAACCAAATCGCGTTTCAAAACGTCGGTTGCCAAGCTCTTATCGGCAATCAGATCGTCCACTTCGCTTGACACTGCCGCAAAATCGTCGTTTGCAACCAGTTCATCGGTAATATCAACGGTTGCCGATACTTGCTCTAAGTCGAGCTCGTTATCCGTGACAAGAAAGTTACAACCAGTTGCCCCGATTGTGAGTGCCAAGCTCATAAGCAAGGCTGCCGTCTTTTTCAATGTGTGTCTTTTACTCATAAAATCGCTCCGATTTTTGTCGTGTATTCTTCTACGCGAAGTTTAAACGCGCACAGGCGCACACTTCGCAATATACGCTATCACACTATATTATAACCGATTTTTTTATAAAGTGCAAACGTTTTTGCTTATAAAGTTTGGAAAGTTAACGCAAATTTCAAAAATTTTGTCATTTCCGCCATCAATTCGGCGGCGTCGCGGCCTTTGAAGAATTCTAAAACGGGCGCTTGGGACATATTCCAACGCGTTACCCCGCCGTATTTATCCATCGCCGCACGAATGCGCGCATCGCCTAAAACTTCCAACGAAGAAAATTCCAACGCGCCTATGCCTTTATCCACCGTTATCTTTTTTA
>JAZSMB010000051.1:0-9469 GCA_045535685.1 Candidatus Scatosoma sp. | reverse complement strand
GAAAAAAGCCGCCGACGACGAACGACAAGCAAGCGAAAAAGCCGCGCAAGCCAAAACCGAGTATCAAATAGCCTCGCAACGCTTGCAGGCGTTGCAAAACGCGTTAGAACAAGAAAAATACGACGAAAAAATTGTCCAAATCAACGTACACTTGGAAAAGGTGCGTTCCGCTCAACAGGACATAGCGCTGGCGCAGGATGCCAAGCGCCAGTTGGACGATTGTATTGCTGAATATAAAAAAATCGAAAACAAATACCTCAAAAAAGACTTCGACGGGCTGCGAAAACGTTTAGAAAAGGAGCTGGAAACACTTGGCGAAACGGATACGCTTATCGATTATATCAAGCGTAACCTAAAAGACGTGTTACTAACCGATGCATATAGCGAATTTCGTACCGACTTAACCGTACTTTCCCAAAAGTACGTTATCGCACAGGCGGATATCGAAATTTTACTGCAAAAATACGCGTTAAACGCACCCATGGACGGGTTGAAACCGGATATAGCAGCGATGAACGAGGCGTTTAAGGCGCAGGAAAAAACGCGCAAAGCACTCCGCGAACAGTTAAACGGTTTAGAAAAAGACGAACGCGATTACGTATATAACGAACGGCAAAAACAACTCTTGATCGAACAAGGCAAGGTATATCGCGCAAGCTACAACGCCGCAAAAACAAAAATTGCAGAAGTGGAAACGCTGGGTAGTTTAACCGACTTACAAAACCGTTTAAACGTCTTGCAAACGGCGAAAGAAAAGTACAATTTGCAAATTCAAGCCACGCAAACCGAGCAATCGAAAACGTACGGAGAAATCGAAAAACAAACGGGGCTTGCACGCGCGTACGCGGATACTCGCGCCGAGTGCGAGCGCGCGCTTACGAGCGATTTACGCGCAGGCGCGTTCGACAGCGTGGAAAAGGCGCAAGCGATTTTAACACAAATCGGCGATGAACAACAGGCGCAAAGCAAGGTAAAAACCTTTTTCGAAGAATACGCGGTGGTGCTTGCCGAACGGAAAAAGATAGACGAAAGCGTGTTTGCAGGCTTTGACGAAAGCGCGCTTGCCAAAACGGAGCTTGCAAAAACCCAAGCGCAAGCGGTGGTGGAAGAGCTGCAAAAAAGCGTGGGCGCACTTGGGGAAACGCAGGCGCGTTTGACTACGCTTAAAGAAAAGTTCCAACAACAGCAAAAAGAACTTTGCGACAAAGAAAAACGTAAAAACGCGTACGACGAATTGCGTTCGCTGGTGCGGAGTAATAAATTTTTAGAATTTATCGCGTGCGAATATTTACAAGAAATTTGTTTGGGCGCAAGCAAAACGCTCCTTTCCCTGACCAACGGACGATACTTTTTGCAATACGATAAAGAATTTAAAGTGGGCGATAATTTAGACGGCGGAAACCTGCGCGCGGTAAAAACGCTGTCGGGCGGCGAAACGTTTTTGGTATCGTTATCCCTTGCCCTGTCCTTGAGTGCGGCAATTTGCGCAAAATCCCGACCCATCGAGTTCTTTTTCTTGGACGAAGGCTTTGGTACTTTGGACGAAGGGCTGGTGGATACGGTTATGGACGTACTTGGAAAATTGAGCAAATCGTTTGCAGTCGGCTTAATTTCCCACGTAGAAGAATTAAAACACAGGATCGAAAATAAAATTACCGTAACGGGTGCGACGGAAACGCACGGTTCTACGGTAAGAGTGGATTGTATTCTCTAATCACAACAAAAAAAGCGAGAAACGGTAAAAAAGTTATGATCGTAAGCGCAGTATCCTTATGGAAAAAACTGAATTTAAACACTCCGCTTGGCGCAAGCGAGTGGGGGATCGAAGAACGCGACGGCGTGCGTTATAGCCACGTGACCTATTCGGGACATAAAGTATCCGACGGCAGCGTGCGTATTTACGCGCGTTTTGCCCGCCCGATCGGCGGTGCGACCAAGCCGGTAGTGCTGTTATTGCCCGACGCGGGCAAGGGTATGGACGAAGAACTCTTTGGCTATTTCCTTGACAAGGGCTATGCGGTACTTATGCCCGACTACGCAGGCAAACTCCCCGATGATACGGATAGCGATTTCCGCACGACCTATCCCATTTCTCTCGATTACGGTAACTTGGTTCGTTCGCGCGGGCTGGAAAATATGGAGCAATTACACGCCGACCAAACCACTTGGTTCGAGTGGTTGTACGTCGCCCTGTTCTCCGTTGAATACTTAAAAGCGCGGCAAGACGTTGGAAATATCGGCGTAGTAGGCGTACGAACGGGCGGCGCGCTTGCTTGGCAAACGTTGCTTTCCCCGCACGTAAAATGCGGCGTACCCATCAACGCGGTTGGCTGGAAATCGTTTTCTTCGCTTGCGAAATTTGGCGATAACGTCGCGCATAACTTAAAAGACGAAACGCACCGCTATATCGCGGCGGTAGAAGCGCAATCGTACGCACCGTACGTAAAATGCCCCGTCTTAATGCTGTGTTCTTTGCGCGATTCTTCGTTCGATTGCGACCGCGCATACGACACGTACTCGCGTATCGGTATAGAAGAGGGGAGTGCGCTCGTCTATTCGACGGACAGCGGCGCGTGTATCGGGCCGAAAGGCTTAACGGATATGGATTTATTCTTGGAAAAGAACCTAAAAGGCAGAGAAATTTATATCCCCGACACGTTGAACGTGGCTTTGCAGGAAACGGCAGACGGTTTGCAGGTGTGCGTAGAGTGCGATAAAGAGGGTATTTTAGAAGAGGCTGGCGTGTTCTATGCAGAGGCGGACGTGCGTACCAAGTGCGCATATCGCGACTGGCGTAAAATTTATAAAATTTCGGGTAAAACGGTAAAAAACGGAACGTTCTATTGCCCGATTAAACCGTTTGCAGGCGCGTCGGCGGTATTCGTATTCGCTTATGCAAAATACATCAACGGTTTCCGTGTAACTTCGAAAATTACGGCGAAACGTTTCGCTCACCCCGACCCGACGGCGGTTAAGGGCAGAGCGCTCTTTACGGGCACGGAAATGGATGCGTTTAGCGTAGCGGAATATAAAGACTATTCGGTTGCCGACGTATTTTTGGAAAAAGAAGCCGTGCCCAAAAAAGTAACGGGCTACGGCGGTATTAAGGGTGCTTTCTCGCTGGGCGGTATTAAAACGTATAAAATCAGCTCGCCGATGTATATTCCCGACGAAAACGCGCTCCTTGCATTCGACGCGTGGATGCCTAAGGATAGCGAGTTAAAAATTTCCATCGAAGCAGGCGACGTGGAACGCGACGACGAAAGATATACCTGCGTTATGCCGATAAAAGGCGGCGGCAAATGGAAACGGATGATCTTACGCGCCAGCGATTTAAAAGGGGAAAACAGCGGTATGCCCCTTCGCAACTTTTACGATGGAAAGGCGTTGCTGTTTGATAACGAAGACGAAAACGTAGAATTTGCCGTTACCAATATTTTATGGCTGTAAAAGCATACCGTGTATGCGTTGAATAAACAAACGGAGTAGAAAATGGACGAAAAGGAACAACTTCCTTTGGAAGAGTGCGAGTGTTCTCCGCAAACCGAGCAAACCGAGCAAACCGTAGAAACGACGGTTGAAACGGAAGAAAACGCGGTGGAAAGCGTGGCAGAAGAACCGTCGCAATCGATTCCAAAGAAAAGAAAAATGAAAAAATCCGACGTAATCTTTTACGTCGTTATAGCGGTGTTGTTCGCGTTTATTTTGGGTTTCCGCACCTGGTGGACGAGCAATTACGGCGGCGTGACCGTCGTGGGCAGTTCCATGCAACAAACGCTCCAAAGCGGCGATGAGCTATTTTTACGCTTTAGCAGCGACAAGCAAAAAGCGCAGCGCGGCGATATCATCGTGGTTTACGTAGGCGATTATGAAGAATGTAGTTCGGTGCGCGATCAATACGTGATCAAACGGCTGATAGCGATCGAAGGGGATAAAGTGCGTTGCACGGACGGGCAGGTAGAAATTTGCTATGCAGGTACGCAAACGTTCGTACCGTTACCCGAGCCGTACGCATATTACGGCAACTATGCCGCGTCGTACGATTTTGCCGAATATACGGTCGGCGAAAAAGAAATCTTTTTCCTTGGCGATAACCGCAGCCACGAAGGCAGCAGTATTGATAGCCGTTATCAAGAAGGCAAATCGCATTTAACGCATTTGTATAAAGAAAAAGATATTTACGGGGTAGTGCCCACTTGGGCGTTAAGCGTGCGCTGGTTGAGTAAATTATTAATTTAGCCTGTTCCATCAACGCAATCGGCGTTGAAAACGGATGAAAAAGAAAAAAATAAAACGATTTAGAAGGAGAAAATAGATAATTATGAACATTCGTATTACATCGGACAGCACTTGTGATTTGGGACATTTGGTAGCAGAAAGAAATATCGGCATTTTGCCTTTGGCAATCAATTTAGACGAAAAAACCTTTTACGACGGAGTAGATATTACGCCGCAACGCATTTTCGATTTCGTTGCAGAAACGAAGATGCTTCCCAAAACCGCTGCGCCCAGCATCGGCGATTATGAAGAATTTTTCAAAAAAGAACTGGAAAACAGCGACGTAGTAATCCATTTCAACCTTTCCGCAAAGAGCTCCGGCTCGCACAATATGGCAAAACAGGCGGCGGAAAGTTTCGGCGGGAAGGTACGCGTCATCGACTCGAAAGCGCTTTCGTCCGGACAAGGTTTGTTGGTTATGAAAGCGTGCGATATGCGCGACGCAGGCGCGTCGGCGGACGAAATCGAAGAAACGATTTTGTCGCTCAGACAAAAAGTAAACACTTCGTTCGTACCCGATAAGTTGGATTATTTATTCAAAGGCGGCCGTTGTTCGCGTATGACGCTTTACGGGGCGAACGTTTTGAAAATTCATCCCAAAATCGCGATGGAAGACGGGCAACTGATCCCGGCGGGCAAGTATCGTGGGGATATGAGTATTTGTATCAAAAAATACGTAGACGAACTCAAAGCGCAATATCCCAAATATGACAAGACGCGTTGTTTCGTTACCCATTCTTGTGCAGATGAAGAGTTGGTAGAGCTTGCGAAAAAACTCGTTCAAGAAAACTTTGCTTTCGACGAAGTTGTCGAAACGGTAGCCGGTTCGATCATCACCAGCCATTGCGGCAGAAATACGTTGGGCGTATTGTTTATTTACGAATAATCTTACGCCTCACACGATAGGAGTACTTGTATGCAATCGGTATATAGCGATCACGATTATCTCGCGATATACAAACAAAGGAAAAAGATTTTAACGATTTTCTGGGCAATCACGGGCGCGTATTTGGCGTTTTGTATCGGCTGGCTGATTTATCATTTCACTTTGCCGTACGCCGACCCGCTGGATAATATTCCGCGCGCGTTCGTGTACGTTGCGTCGGCGATTTACGTGCTGTTGATTTTTCCGTTTTGCGCAATCAAATACGCCCGCGCCAACCGCTACTATAAACTATTCAAGCACTTTTGCGTGGCGTTGAAGATGGAAGAAACGTATCCTTTTTACGCGTTTAGAGAATGCACTTTGCAAAAGGACAACGTAGACGCCATCGCTTGCGTGTTTGCGGTATGGGATAAGAAAAAACAAAAATGGATGGAACGTATCGTTTATTGGGATCCGGAAAAAGAGCTGCCGGGTTTCGAGCAGGGCGATTTGGTGCGCTATATCACGCAAAGTACGTTCATTTTACAATACGAAGTCGTAAAAAAACGGGCGGTCGATTTAAGCGACGCATTCGCGTTCGAACGCTATATCGAATGGCTTGCAACCACCGATGAATCGGAGGAAGAATCGTCCGAGCAAGCCGACCAAACTTTAGCGATAGACGGGGAAAGTGAAAATTATCAACAGGAGACGAACGCATGAGAGCAGTTGTCACAGTTACAGGTAAAGACCAAAAAGGCATTATTGCCAAAATCAGCGCGTTTTTATGGGAAAAAGGCGCAAACGTCGAAGACATCTCCCAAACGATTTTAGGCGAGTATTTCGCAATGATTATGATCGTGGACGTATCGGGGGTAGAACAAGAACTCTCTTCGCTTGCAAAAGAATGTACGGAGCTCGGCAGACAAATCGGTATGTCGGTGTACTTACAACACGAAGACATTTTTAACGCTATGCACAACGTATAACGGAGGGCAAAGCATATGTTTAGTAAGCACGACGTATTAGAAACGATTGCGATGGTGGAAAAAGAACACCTCGACATTCGTACCATCACGATGGGTATTTCCCTTTTAGGTTGCGTAAGAGATAGCGCTGAAGAAACGGCGAAAAAAGTATACGACCTCGTTTGCTCGAAAGCACAAAACATCGTCAAAGTAGCCGAAAATTTATCGGGAGAATACGGTATTCCTATCGTAAATAAGCGCGTTTCCGTCACGCCCGTGAGTATGATTAGCGCGGCGTTCCCCGAAAAAGCGCCTTTGATCGGTAAAGCCCTCGACGACGCGGCAAAAACGCTGGGTATCGACTTTTTGGGCGGCTATTCCGCACTCGTTCATAAAGCAACTGCCGATTACGAGTATAAATTTATCAAAACGATTCCTCAGGTGCTTGCTACGACGGATAGACTTTGTGCGTCCGTCAACGTCGGCTCGACCAAATCGGGCATTAATATGCAAGCGGTAAAATTGATGGGCGAAATCTTCAAAGAAGCGGCAGAGCTTACCAAGGATAAGGACGGTATCGGCGCGGCGAAACTCGTCGCATTTTGCAACGCGGTAGAAGACAATCCGTTTATGGCAGGCGCATTCCACGGCGTAGGCGAAGCGGATACGGTCGTCAACGTAGGCGTTTCCGGCCCGGGCGTAGTCAAACACGCGCTCGAACAAATTCCAAACGCCGATTTGACGGAAGTTGCTGAAATGATCAAGCGCACGGCGTTCAAAATTACGCGCGCAGGTCAACTTGTGGCAAAAGAAGCGGCAAAACGCTTAAACGCGCAGTTTGGTATCGTCGATTTATCGCTCGCACCCACGCCTGCAATGGGCGACTCGGTTGCGCAAATTTTAGAAGAAATGGGCATTCAAACGGTAGGCGGTCACGGTACGACGGCGGCGCTTGCCTTGCTCAACGACGCAGTCAAAAAAGGCGGCGTAATGGCGTCGTCGCGCGTAGGCGGGCTCTCGGGCGCGTTTATTCCCGTTTCCGAAGATATCGGTATGATTCAGGCGGCGGAAAAAGGTGCGATTACGCTGGATAAGTTAGAAGCGATGACTTGCGTTTGCAGCGTGGGCTTGGATATGATTGCAATTCCCGGCGACACCCCCGCAACCACCATTGCGGCGATGATTGCGGACGAGGCGGCAATCGGTATGATTAATAACAAAACGACGGCGGTGCGTATCATTCCCGCAATCGGTAAAAAAGTAGGCGATCAAGTCAACTTTGGCGGATTGTTAGGCCGCGCGCCTATTATGCCCGTGCACGCGAGCGACTCTTCGCGTATCATCAACCGCGGCGGAAACATTCCCGCACCTATACACAGCTTTAAAAACTAAACTCGCTACAAAAAACCGTAAATGCGCGGGGCAGGTATGCGATGAAATAAAACTTTATTAGGAGTAAAACACTATGGAAAGAATGGAAGTAGCAGAAAATCTCAAATGGAAAACGTCGGATATTTTCCCCAGCGACGAAGCTTGGGAAAAGGAATTTGCAGCGGTAGAAAGCGAATTTTCCAATTACGATTTATCCGCTTATAAGGGTAAACTCGGCGACAAGAAAACGCTTTTGAAATACTTTGAAATCAGCGATAATATGTCGCGTCGTATCGAACTTTTATACTTATACGCGCACTTGACGCACGACGTTGACGTTCGCGTGTCCAAATACACGTCTATGAACGCACGCGTGAGCGCGATGATTTCTAAAATTTTCGCACAGCTTTCCTTCGTCGAACCCGAGCTTACTTCGCTGGACGAAAGCGTTTTGCAATCGTTCATCGACGATCCCGATTTCAAAGATTACGATTACCGCTTACGCAAAGTGGCAAAATCCAAAGCGCACGTTTTAAGCGAAAACGAAGAACGTTTGCTCACGCTCGGCGGGGACGTTATGCGCGAATTTAGAGGCATCTTCTCTATGCTCGATAACGCAAACTTGAACTTGCCCAAAGCAACGTTTAAGGGACAAGAAGTGCAAATGAGCCACGGTATGTACGGCGTAGTGTTGCATACGGGCAATAGCGAAGAGAGAAAAGAATGGTTTGAAAAATACTATCAAGCGTTCATCAACTTAATCGACGCGATTTCGCAAACGTATTATGCAAACGTAAAGAAAAACGTCTTTTATAAAACGGTACGCAAATACGACAGCTATATGCAAATGGCGATGGACGGCGAAGACGTTTCGCCCGTTGTGTATAACAACTTAATCGAAGCCGTACACGGCGCGTTGCCTATTATGCACGATTATATTCGTTTGCGCAAAAAACAAACGGGCTTAAACGAACAGCATATGTACGATATCTACGTACCGCTCGTAGAAGACGCAGAAATCAAACTCCCGTTCGAAAAGGCGTACGATTTGGTTATCGAAGGTCTTGCGCCTTTGGGCGAAGATTATCAAAACTTGCTTAAAAAAGCACGCCAAGATGGCTGGATCGACGTTTGCGAAAACGAAGGCAAGCGCAGCGGCGCGTATTCGTCGGGCGTGTACGATACCCACCCGTACGTGCTCTTAAACTATCAAGAAACCACCAACGATATCTTTACCGTTGCACACGAAATGGGCCACGCGCTCCATTCCTACAAATCCAACCATACGCAACCGTACGCAAAAGCGGATTACACCATTTTCCTTGCGGAAATCGCAAGTACGGTCAACGAAGTGTTGCTTTTGAAACACTTGTATAAAAATACCGACGATAAGAACTTGAAAAAATATCTGTTGAACCATTATATGGATATGATCCGCGCGACGATGTTCCGTCAAACGCAATTTGCCGAGTTTGAACAAATCGCGCACGCAAAAGCGGAAGCGGGCGTACCCTTGACCAAGGATATTTTAAACGAAGTATATTACGATCTCAATAAAGCGTACTACGGCGACGGAATTATTCACGATCCGCAAATCGCATACGAATGGTCGCGTATTCCCCATTTCTATAACGCGTTCTACGTGTATAAATACGCAACGGGTATCATCTCGGCGATCTCGATTGTGAAACGCATCTTAACCGAAGGCGAAAGCGCGGTAAACGATTACTTTACCTTCCTTTCCTCCGGCGGTTGCACCGACCCCGTTACCATCTTGCAAAAAGCAGGCGTGGATTTAACCACGAAAGCACCGTTCGAGGCAGCCATGTCTGAGTTTAAGGATACTTTAGAAGAATTTAAATCGCTTTGCAACGAGTAACGCAAACCACGAAAAAGCACGAAAATTTACTATATAAGGAAAAGAAATTATGGCAACCAACGTAAATACGATGCCTTACAATCGCGACGCGGAAATGGCGCTTTTGGG
>JAZSMB010000063.1:0-8057 GCA_045535685.1 Candidatus Scatosoma sp. | reverse complement strand
GTCCACGCGCGCAGGCGTGCCCGTATTCAAAGCACGCGCGCTTTTGTCGGCGTTAGAAGTCAAAGGGCTGTGCGTAAGCGTTGGCGGAAATCAATATGCTCCCGTGTAAACGGTAAAACTTAAAAAAGTAAAAATTTTCTTGATATAAGGAAGACAAGAATGGATTTAATCATCGTAGAGTCGCCTTCCAAGGCGAAAACCATCTCCAAATACTTACAAGGTAAGTACCTTGTATACGCGTCGGCAGGGCATATCCGCGATTTGCCCGTGCATACGCTGGGGGTGGATTTACAAAACAATTTCGAACCCAAATACGTAAACTCAGAAGGCAAAGAAGACGTAATCCGCCGTTTGACGGACGCGACGAAAAAAGCCGACCGCGTTTACCTTGCAACCGACCCTGATAGAGAAGGGGAAGCCATCGCTTGGCACTTGCAAACGGTGCTTGGGTTAGACGAAACGGGCAAAAACCGTATCGAATTCAACGAAGTATCTCTTCGCGCCATCGAAGCGGCACTTAAAACGCCCCGCCAAATCGATTATAACTTAGTGGACGCGCAACAAGCTCGCCGCGTGCTTGACCGCTTGGTGGGCTATAAGCTTTCCACGCTGCTTAACCACAAAATCGAAGACAAAAACTCCACCGGCAAACGCACGTTGTCGGGCGGCAGAGTGCAATCGGTCGCCCTTCGTTTGGTAGTGGAAAGAGAGCGCGAAATTACCGCGTTTAAGCCGGAAGAATACTGGAACTTAACGGCGGAACTTAGAGATACGGACAAAAAATATTCCGCGTTTAAAGCGATGCTGGAAAAGAAAGGCATGCGCAAATATAAACCGTCGTCCAAAGAAGAAACCGAGCAAGTGCTGGTCGCGCTTGCCGACGGCGTATTCAAGGTTTCCAAAGTAAAAAAGAGTGTAGTAAAATCGCACGCACCCGCACCGTTTACGACGAGTTCCATGCAACAAGACGCGTCGACAAAACTTGGCTTAACCGCGCCCGAAACGATGTCGCTTGCCCAACACTTATACGAGGGTATCGACACGGAAAACGGCGATCATATCGCGTTTATCACGTATATGAGAACGGACTCTACCCGCGTATCCAAAGAAGCGCAAAACAAAGCGCTCGAACGCATTAAAGCGGTATACGGCGAAGAATACGCACCCGAAAGGCCCAACTATTACGCGTCCAAAAAAGGCGCGCAAGACGCGCACGAAGCGATCCGTCCCATCGACCTTACCATGACGCCCGAAAAGGCGAAAGGCTTGCTGGATAGAAAACACTTTGCCCTCTATAAGCTCGTTTACGAACGTTTCTTAGCGTCGCAAATGTCCGAGGCGAAGTACAACAGCGCGCAAATGGAAATCGACAACAACGGCTATATCTTCAAAGCGAGCGGTAAAGTACTCTTATTCAAAGGTTTCACCGCCGTTTACCAAGATACGTCGGCGAAAAAAGAGGACGAAGATTCGATTGACGTTAGCAAACTCTTACCCGACTTAAAAGAAGGGGATATTCTCGATTTAGAGAATTTGCAAAAAGAACAAAAATTCACCAAACCGCCCCTGCGCTATACGGACGCGTCCATCGTCAAAGCGATGGAAGAAAAGGGGATCGGCAGACCGTCCACGTACGCGACGATTATTTCCAAACTCACGCAAAAATACGTAAAAAAAGACGGTAAATATATGGTTCCCACCCCCATTGCCTACGACGTAGTGGATATGCTTACCGGCTGTTTCGAAGATATTATGGACGTAGGCTTTACGGCAGGAATGGAAACCAAACTCGACGATATCGAAGAAGGCGGTATCGACTGGCGCGCAGTCATCGGCGATTTTTATCCTGGCTTTGAACTCAACTTACGCAAAGCGTCGTCGTACGGCGATATCAAAACGGACGAAGTTTGCGGCAAATGCGGACACTTTATGCTCAGAAGAACGGGCAAATTCGGTAAATATTTGGCTTGTTCCAACTATCCCGAGTGTAGAAATATCGTCAGCGAAAGCAAAGAAGAAATTTCTCCCGTACGCTGTCCCAAGTGTGGCGAAAATATGGTGGTCAAAAGCGGTAAATTCGGTAGATTTTTGGCATGCCCGAGCTATCCCGATTGCAAAACTACGCTTTCCATGCCCACCGACGAAGAACCCAAACTCGCAGGAAAATGTCCCGAGTGCGGCAACGCCATGTCGGTGAGAAAATCCAAAAAAGGCAAAGTATACTATAGCTGCAGCGCGTACCCCGGCTGTAAATTTATGAGTTGGGATTTACCCACGGGCGAAAAATGCCCCAAGTGCGGCGACGCGCTCGTAAAAACGCCCCGCGGCGGCGTAAAATGCGGCAACAAAGATTGTTCGTATTATGAAAAGGCGGAAAAACCGACGAAAACGAAAACGCTGCCCAACTTCGCGGAAGATTTCGACGTTCCGCCCCTGATGGACGAACCGGATTTTAGCGGCGGATATATCTTTGAAGGGCTTGACGATGAAGTATAACGGCGCAAAGGTAGTGGTGGTCGGCGGCGGCTTGGCTGGTAGCGAGGCGGCGTACTATTTAGCGGCGCGCGGTATCCCAACCACGCTGATTGAAATGAAACCGAAAAAATTTACTCCCGCGCACGAGAGTGAAAATTTTGGCGAACTCGTTTGCTCCAACTCCCTTAAAAGCAACGATATCTACGCCAACGCTTGCGGACTTTTAAAGCAAGAAATGCGTATGCTCGGCTCGCTGATTATCGAGGCGGCGGATAATACGAAAGTCCCCGCAGGCGCGGCGCTGGCGGTGGATAGAGAGCGCTTTTCGCAGTACATCACGGAAAAATTACGCGCTTGTAAAAATCTTACCATCGTACACGAAGAAGTAGAAACACTTCCCAAAATAGAAAACGACGGGGGCATGTATGCGATTATCGCTACCGGCCCGTTGACCAGCGACGCGTTAAGTAAGGATATACAAAACACGTTTGGCGGGGGCTTGCACTTTTTCGACGCGTCCGCGCCCATCGTTTCCGCCGATAGCGTGAATATGGAAAAGGCGTTCACAGGCGATCGTTACGGCAAAGGCACGGGCGATTATATCAACTGCCCGATGAATAAAGACGAGTATTATTCGTTCGTGGACGAGCTTTTAAAAGCGGAACGCGCACACTTACACGCGTTTGAAAAGGGCGAAATTTTCGAAGGCTGTATGCCGATTGAAGTGATGGCATCGCGCGGCAGAGAAACGCTGCGGTTTGGCACGCTTAAGCCCGTTGGACTTTTGGACGAAGAGGGCAAACGCGCGTATGCGGTATTGCAGCTCCGTAGAGAAAACGATATAGGCACGGCGTATAATTTGGTGGGCTTTCAAACGAACTTGAAATTCCCCGAACAAAAACGCGTATTTTCTATGATTCCTGCTTTACGTAACGCAGAATTTTTACGCTACGGGGTTATGCATAGAAATACATATTTGCAATCGCCCGACGTTTTAAATGCCGATTTTTCGGTTAAGAATAATCGTAAGCTGTTTTTCGCAGGACAAATTACGGGCGTAGAAGGGTACGTGGAAAGCGCGGCGAGCGGACTTTTATCCGCTATGTCGATTGCCAACGAGCTTGCTGGGAAGCAAAGGGCGGTATTCGACAACACGACCATGCTCGGCGCGTTGCAAGCGCATATTTCCACCCCTTGTAAAGATTTTCAGCCGATGAACGCCAACTTTGGCATTCTCGCGCCCCTGCCCACGCGGATTAAAGACAAAAAAGAACGGTATAAAACGCTCGCCCTGCGCGCGCTTACAACCATTCAATCGTATTTAGGAGAAGAGTAAAATGGAATTTAGAGGAACGACCATTTGCGCCGTCAAGAAAAACGGAGTGACGGCAATCGCAGGCGACGGACAAGTAACGTTTGGCGAATCGGTCATTTTCAAAAACACGGCGGTTAAGGTGCGCCGTATCTTTGGCGGTAAAGTCATTTTGGGCTTTGCAGGCTCGGTCACCGACGCATTCGCACTCACCGAACGTTTCGAGGGTATGCTCAATAAATTTTCAGGGAATTTAATGCGCTCGGCGGTAGAGCTTGCCGAACTTTGGAGAAGTGATAAAATCGGCCGCAAGTTAGACGCAATGATGATCACGGCAGACGAAAACACCCTGCTCATCTTATCGGGTACGGGCGAAGTGATTGAACCCGACGAAGGCGTTTGCGCCATCGGCAGCGGCGGCAATTACGCGCTCGCAGCCGCTCGCGCGCTGTATCAAGAAACCAACTACGACGCGGCAACGATCGCGCAAAAAGCACTCAAAATCGCATCGGAAATTTGCGTTTACACCAACGATAATATCCGTTTGGAAACGGTGGGGAGCGAACTCAACGCAACCCTGCCCCCTGCAAAAAGCGAAAAAACGAGTAAAAAGGAGGCAAAGTAAGTTATGGATTTGTCCCCCAAACAAATCGTTTATAGATTAGACAAATACATCATCGGTCAAGACGAAGCGAAAAAGGCGGTGGCGATCGCGCTTAGAAACAGATACCGCCGCGCCCAACTCCCTGCGGATATTCGCGAAGAAATCACGCCCAAAAATATCATTATGAAAGGGCCTACGGGGGTGGGTAAAACGGAAATTGCCCGCCGTCTTGCAAAACTCGTTAAAGCCCCGTTTGTAAAAGTAGAGGCAACCAAATATACCGAAGTAGGGTATGTAGGCAAAGACGTCGAAGGCATGATCCGCGACTTGGCAGAATGCGCGTATCGGCTCGTCAAAACGGAAAAACAAGAAGAAGTAAAACTCAAAGCGGTGCACGCCACCGAACGCCGTTTGTTAAAAGCACTCGCAGAGGCGAAAAAGGACGAAAAGGGCGACGAGGCGAAAGAAATTTTCGAAAATAAGCTCTTGGACGGCTTGAGAAAGGGCGAATACGACAATTTCACCATCGAGATGGAAGTATCAGAAACCTCTCAACCTATGGAATTAGTACCGGGTGGAGCGGCAATTTCCATCGGCAGTATTTTTGGGGATATGTTCCCGCAAAAAAAGAAAAAACGCCGTTTTGCCGTCAAAGAAGCGTTCCAAATCGTTTTAGAAGAAGAATCCGCTAAACTCATCGACGACGACGCGATTAAAGCGGAGGCGTTGTATCGCGCGGAAAACGACGGTATCGTGTTTATTGACGAAATCGACAAAATTGCAGGCAAGGGCAACCAAAACGGCGCGGACGTCTCGCGCGAAGGTGTACAACGCGACATCTTGCCCATCGTCGAAGGCTCGACGGTCGTCACCAAATACGGCCCGATCAAAACGGATTTCATTCTCTTCATCGCCGCAGGCGCATTCCACGTGTCCGCGATTGAAGATTTAATTCCCGAACTGCAAGGCAGATTCCCCGTGTCGGTGGAATTGCATAGCTTGACCAAAGAAGATTTCGTGCGCATTTTAACGGAAACGGAAAATTCGCTCACCTTCCAATACGGCAAGCTTTTGAGCGTGGACAACATCGATTTGCAATTCGAGCAAGGCGCAATCGAACGCATTGCCGAAGTAGCGGTAGAGCTCAACGCAACCAGCGAAGACATCGGTGCAAGACGCTTGCACACGGTTATGGAATATTTGCTCGAAGACATTTCCTTCAACGCAGGCGGCGATTATCCCACCTTCACGCTGAATATCGACGCGCATTACGTAGACGAACACTTGCAAAAACTCACAGGGGATAGAAACCTCAAAAAATACGTACTTTAACGTATTTGGCATACCCATGTACGCGTTCAACGATAGAAAAAATTTAGAAAGGTAATAAATATGATCAACATTCCCAAAGGCACGAAAGACGTTTTGCCCAGCGAATCGTACAAATGGCAATACGTAGAAAACACGGCTCGCGAAATGGCGCAGCTTTTTGCACTTAAAGAAATCCGCACGCCCGTGTTTGAACACACCGAGCTTTTCAACCGTAGCGTAGGCGAAACGACGGACGTTGTAACGAAAGAAATGTACACGTTCAAAGACAAGGGCGATCGGTCCATTACGCTCAAACCCGAAGGCACGGCAGGCGTCGTGCGCTCGTTTATCGAAAACGGAATGTCGAGCGGCGTCTTGCCTGCAAAAATGTACTATATCATTCCTGCATTCCGCTACGAACGCCCGCAAGCAGGCAGACTTAGAGAATTCCATCAATTTGGCGTAGAAGTTTTCGGCGCAAAGAGTGCGCAAACGGACGCGGAAACCATTTTGATGGCAGATTCCTTCTTAAAAAAATTAGGGCTTAAAGTGCAACTGTATATCAACTCGATCGGCTGCCCGACCTGTCGCGCGGCGTATAACAAAGCGCTCAAAGCGTTTTTCCAGCCGCATTTAAACGAGCTTTGCTACGATTGTAAAACGCGCTACGAAAAAAATCCCTTGCGCCTTTTAGACTGCAAAGAAGAAACGTGTAAAAAAATCAACGCCAACGCGCCGACGATCCTCGACTATCTTTGCGACGATTGCAACGCGCACTTTGAGCAGCTCAAAGCTTGTCTTGCACTCGCCAAAGTCGATTATAAAATCAACCCTCGTATCGTGCGCGGGCTGGATTATTATACGCGTACCGTGTTCGAATTCGTTTCTACGTCCATCGGCGCACAAGGCACGGTTTGCGGCGGGGGCAGATACGACGGCTTAATCGAAGGGCTGGGCGGAAATCCCACGCCTGCAGTTGGTTTTGCAATGGGTATCGAACGGCTTTTGATGGTCATGGAATAATTGGGTGTGTAAATTCCTCAGGAGCGCAAACCGACGGTATATATCGCGGGCATGGACGAAAATTGCCGTCAAAAAGCGTTTGAACTTGCTTGTCAGCTCCGCGAAAACGGCGTATTTGCCGAAATCGACCATATGGAACGCTCCGTCAAAGCACAATTCAAGTACGCGGACAAAATCGGCGCAAAATACGTAGCGGTCATCGGCGGCAACGAACTTATGGAAGGCGCAATGAACGTGAAAAATATGCAAAACGGCGAAAGCGAAAAGGTAGCGTTTGTAAACGCGGTTGCATATTTTGCAGAAAAATAAATAAACTACAAAGGGAGAAAAAATTATGGTACAACACGTAAACGGACAACAATTGGAAGAACTTGTACAAAACAGCGACAAACCCATCGTTTGCGATTTTTGGGCAAACTGGTGCGGTCCTTGCCGTATGCTTGCACCCATTTTTGAAGAAGTAGCAAACGAATACGCGGATAAAGCGGTGTTCGTCAAAGTAGACGTAGACGAAGACGGTAGCGAAGTGCCTGCAAAAAAATACGGTATCTCGTCTATCCCTAACGTCCTCGTTTTCAAAAACGGACAAGTAGCGGCAAACAACTTAGGTTTCGTTCCCAAAGCGGTGTTTAGCGCATTCATCGAAAAGAACGTATAAAAGTAAAACAATAAAAATAGCGGATGGCAACTTGCTATCCGCTATTTTTTGTTGAAATAAGTAATACAATCATTAGTCTTTGAAATAACCAATGTTGCTACCCGAACTTGCCTTAAACGATAAATTGCAAATAGAAGCAACTAAGGGATAGATACCAAAAGTTAAAATAGAAAAGAAGAAATAAGCGCAAGTTCTCGATTTCCAGCCATTAGGTTTCAAAGAGCTATGATTGATAATAAAACTACCGATAAAGCCTAAGAAAAAAGTAAGTAAAAAGCGTACAACATTATTGTTTTCCATAAAAACAACCTCCAAAAAATATTTCGTACCTCTATTATATGATACAAAATTGTATTAGTCAAGTGATTTGATACAATTTTGTATATAATATTTTTATGGAATTCGATTTTAAGAACAATAAAATTGCGGAATTGCGAACGGAAAAGGGTTTATCTCAACGCCAGCTTGCAAAAGAAATCGGTACAAGCCAAGCCAATTTATCCCGTTGGGAGCAAGGCTTAAATATGCCGAGCATTATCGAGTGTTGGAAACTTGCAAACTATTTCGACGTGAGTATTGATCTTATATGCGGAAGAAAGGAATACTAATTTTTTCTTCGTAAATCCCTTTTGATGCGTGCGTTCAACATCCGCCCAACGGAAGTTTCCGTTGGG
>JAZSMB010000190.1:0-3696 GCA_045535685.1 Candidatus Scatosoma sp. | reverse complement strand
TTCCGCAGTAGCTTCTTCTACTTCGCTTGCCGCTTCTTGGGGAGCAGCCGAGTAGTTTCCGATATATTGCGGAGTAACGCTCTTATACGATTTTGTGCCCGTACCTGCGGGAATCAATTTACCGATAATAACGTTTTCTTTTAAGCCGACGAGGTAATCGCGCTTGGTGCGGATTGCCGCTTCGGTGAGCACTCTCGACGTTTCTTGGAAGGACGCAGCCGACAAGAAGCTATCCGTTGCAAGCGCTGCTTTGGTAATACCAAGAAGCACGCGTTTTGCAAGTGCGGGTTTGCCGCCGTTTTGCATTGCCTTTAAGTTTTCGTCTTGGAAGGTGACCATATCCACAAGTTCGCCGGGAAGCAAATCGGTGTCGCCTGCGTTTTCGATGCGAACTTTCTTAAGCATTTGACGCACGATGATTTCAACGTGTTTGTCGTTGATTTCAACCCCTTGCGAACGGTAAACGGATTGTACTTGTTCCAAAATATAGTCTTGCACGCCTTTCACGCCTTGGATACGCAAAATGTCTTGGGGATATACGCTGCCGGCATTCAAAAGTACGCCGGGAACAACCTTTTCGCCCTCTTTCACTTTGATTTCCGCGTTGAACGGCAAGCTGTATTCTTTCTTGAGTTCGCCCGTTTGTTCGTCCATAATCTTGATATGCTTCGAACCGTCGGAGTCGTCAAGCGCAACGATACCTTCCACTTCGCAGATGGTCGCGCAGCCCTTGGGTTTTCTCACTTCGAACAATTCTTCTACACGAGGCAAACCTTGCGTGATGTCGCCCGTTGCAGCGATACCGCCGGTGTGGAACGTACGCATGGTAAGCTGCGTACCCGGTTCACCGATGGATTGTGCAGCAATCGTACCAACCGCTTCGCCCACTTGTACAGGCAACGACGTAGCCATGTTTTTACCGTAGCACTTCGCGCATACGCCGTATCTCGACGAACAACCGAAGATGCTGCGGATTGCTACTTCTTCGATACCTGCTGCGTGAATTTCGTCCGCTTCTTTTTCGTCGATGAATTGATTCATCGCAACGATCACTTCGCCCGTTGCGGGATTTACCACGTCTTCTGCGGCAAATCTACCCAAAATTCTCGATTTCAAGCCTTCGATTTCTTTACCGACCGTATCGAAAATAGCGCGCACTTTCATGCCTTGCGGTTTTCTGCCTGCGCAGCAATCGTCTTCGCGAACGATGATTTCGTGCGATACGTCTACCAAACGACGAGTCAAATAACCCGAGTCTGCCGTCTTAAGTGCGGTATCCGTCAAACCTTTACGGCCACCGTGCGAGGAAATGAAGTATTCGAGAACGGAAAGACCGTTTCTGAAACACGATTTAACGGGAACTTCAATCTTTTTACCTTGCGGGTTAACCATTAGACCACGCATACCTGCGAGCTGTTTAATTTGGTCGATCGAACCACGCGCGCCCGAGTCCGCCATCATCCAGATGGGGTTGAACTTGTCTTCTTCGCCTTGTTTTTTGAGGAGCGAAGCTACTTGGTCGGTTGCCGAGTCCCATTGCGCGATAACTGCGCTGTATCTTTCTTCTTCGTTGAGCAAACCACGCGCGTATTTCTTGGCGATCTTGCCCACTTCTTTTTCCGCGTTGTCGATGATCGCTTGCTTTTCGGCAGGAATCTTCATATCGAATACCGACGTCGTCAAAGCCGCAAGCGTGGAATATTTATAACCGCGTTCTTTCATCGCGTCGAGTACGTACGACGCCTTGGGCGCTTTACCCGTTCTGAACGACGCTTCTACGATACGCGAGAGATGTTTCTTACCGATTGCACGCGCGTTTCCGATAAACTCGGTATCCAGTTCCAAACGCAAGTACGATTCGGGCGTGTTTCTCTTAACGAATCCAAGGTCTTGAGGCAAGCCTTCGTTGTAGATCAATCTACCGATGGTGGTTTTAATAACACCCGACACTTCGAGTTTACCCGTCTTTTCGTTGCGACGAACGGTTGCACTCTTGATAACCGTTTCGCCCTCTTTATTTTCAACGGGGCAAACGTAAGGAAGGGGCAAATCGTCAAACTTACCTTCGGGCAGTTCCACTACGCGCTTAAGATACATTTCGTCTTGTTCGTGCGCGACTTTATTTTGATATGCAAGGATTGCTTCGTTTTCCGACGAATAGACGGGCGCTTGATATACTTCGCCGTTTTCATCAAGGCGACCTTGTTCGTCGTACTTTTTGCCTTCTTCGCGACGCTTAATGGTTAAATAGTAAGCGCCGATGATCATATCTTGCGTAGGCGACATAACCGATTTACCGTCGGCAAGTTTCAAAATATTGTTTGCCGAAAGCATCAAGAATCTTGCTTCCGCTTGCGCTTCTACCGACAAGGGAAGGTGCACAGCCATTTGGTCGCCGTCGAAGTCGGCGTTGAACGGTCCGCAGACGAGGGGAGAAATTTTAATTGCTCTACCTTCGATGAGAACGGGTTCGAACGCTTGAATGGACAAACGGTGAAGGGTGGGTGCACGGTTCAAAAGTACGGGATGATCTTTGATAACGTCTTCTAAGACGTTCCAAACCATATCTTTCGCCTTTTCTACTGCACGTTTTGCCGTTTTGATGTTGTGGCATTGACCGCTTTCCACCAAACGTTTCATGATGAACGGTTTGAAAAGCTCGATTGCCATTTCTTTGGGCAAACCGCATTGATAAATTTTCAGTTCAGGACCAACGACGATAACCGAACGACCGGAATAGTCGACACGTTTACCAAGCAAGTTTTGACGGAAACGACCTTGTTTACCGCGGAGCATCGCAGAAAGCGATTTCAAATCGCGGTTGGAAGGGCCGGACAACGCCTTGCCTCTTCTGCCGTTGTCAATCAAAGCGTCTACCGCTTCTTGCAACATACGTTTTTCGTTTTTGATGATCATATCGGGCGCGCCGATTTCCATCATCTTCTTCAAACGGTTGTTTCTGTTGATAACGCGGCGATACAAATCGTTCAAATCGGACGTAGCAAATCTACCGCCGTCGAGTTGTACCATCGGACGAATATCGGGGGGAATCACGGGAAGTACCGTCAAAATCATCCATTCGGGGCGGTTGCCGCTCTTTCTGAACGATTCGATAACTTCCAAACGCTTAATCGCCTTAATTGCCTTTTGTCCGGGGCCTTTTTGGCTGTTTGCGCCGTCGTCAAGCGCTTTTTTGCATTCTTCCGCTTCTTTATCGAGATCCACCGCCATCAAAAGTTCGCGGATGGATTCTGCGCCCATACCCACTTTTAAGCCGGTCACGGAAGAATCGCCGTACATTTCTTCGTATTCGCGGAGTTGTTTATCGGTGATCACTTGCTTATATTCAAGTTCGTTGATGCTGCCGGGGTTCAAAACCACGTACGATGCGAAATAGATTACTTGTTCAAGTTGTTTAGGACCCATATTCAAAAGCAAACCGATTTTGGAAGGAACGCCTTTGAAATACCAGATATGGGATACGGGAGCTGCAAGCTCGATATGGCCCATTCTTTCACGTCTTACCTTCGCGCGGGTAATTTCTACGCCGCACTTTTCGCAAACTTGACCTTTGTATTTAACTCTCTTATATTTACCGCAATGGCACTCCCAATCCTTCATCGGCCCGAAAATCTTTTCGCAGAAAAGACCGTCTTTTTCGGGTTTTTGGGTGCGGTAGTTGATGGTTTCCGGTTT
>JAZSMB010000156.1:0-2695 GCA_045535685.1 Candidatus Scatosoma sp. | reverse complement strand
TTATGCGGGAATAGCTCAGTGGTAGAGCGTCACCTTGCCAAGGTGAATGTCGCGGGTTCGAATCTCGTTTCCCGCTCCAAAATATCCGTGTTGTTTTTTATTTTTCTCAACCGCTGTCAAAGCAGGCAGAGATGGCGCCATAGCCAAGTGGTAAGGCACGGGTCTGCAAAACCTTTACCCCCAGTTCAAATCTGGGTGGCGCCTCCAAAAAACACTCTGCACCTCTTTCGGTGCGGAGTGTTTTACAATTTTTATACGCCGCTGTGGTGGAATAGGCAGACGCAAGGGACTTAAAAGCTCTTGCGGAAGAAATTTCAGGAAATTTTGTGAATTTCTAACAAAAAACTTAACATTTACGCGCCGCTGTGGTGGAATAGGCAGACGCAAGGGACTTAAAATCCCTCGATCGAGAGATCGTGCCGGTTCAAGTCCGGCCAGCGGCACCAGAATTTGGGGTAAAATCTTCGGATTTTGCCCCATTTTCTTGCCTTTGGGGAAAAATTGGGGAAAGAAAATCGCCATTTTTTGCCGTTTTTAATACATTTTTCACCACTTTTAAGTCTAAAACGCTAATTTTTGTGAATTTTTCACAAATCGTAACTGATTTTGTTAATTTCCGAGAGCAAATACTCTTCCGAGTACGTCGTGTACCCTCTATCCACTTTGCTCGTTTTCACGTCGCTATCCGACCCGTGTCCCGCCCAAAGCATAACAACTTCGGGATTGACGCCACATTCTTTCGCCCTCGTTATAAACGTATAACGGAACTCGTGAATGTGCCTTTCGGGGAATACTCGCTTCAACGAATCGCGAATCGTAGATCTATTCGTCCGTTTTACAAGTTCGAAATCAATCATAGATAACACGCGTTTCAGCATCGGCGAAATAGGTATTTTGCGGATAACCTGCTTGCGCCCACGACGAATTTTTTCCGATTCGCAATAAACGTAATCGCCTTCGCGGTACATCGTTTCCAATTCGCCTACGCGCATTCCCGTATACATCAAGAGAAGCATTGCTGCGTTCCCTTGATAGGTCGGGTTCGCTTTGCAGTATTCAATCAGTTGCTTTTCTTCGCCCTTCGACAACGCGCTACCTTTCTTCGCTTCATAGTGCGTAAGAACGATTTTCGTCATCGGCGTGCGAAGATTTGGATAATCTTCCACAGCAACGTTAAATACCGCCGTCATAAGCTGTACGATTTTATGCGCCGTTCGATTCTTCCCAGCGTCGGTAAGTTCAAAAATAAACTCTTGAACCACCTTTCGAGTAACTTCGTTTAGCGGCAACGAGCCAAACCGTGGCATTAAGTTGTGTTCACAGATTCCAACGTAGCTTTTGTGCGTACTTTCCTTGACCGTTCTCTTTTTAACGGCAAGCCAATCGGTTAAAAATTCACCAAACGTCGGGAACTGATTTAACGAGCGTTCTCGCTCCAGCGAATTTAATTTCGCTATGAACTTGTCCTTCATCAAAACGAAGGTCTTGGCGCACACTTCTATGTTGTAACCGTCGCGACGATATCTTGCGTGATAGGAACCGTTATGGAAACGGAAACTCACCATTTTATCGTCAAGTATAAAAATTTTTTGATATCTTTCGGGCATCTTATTTATCTCCTTTTTACTGAATTTGATAAATCCGCGATTCCCGATTTTGCTTACGTCATCCGACACTTGCCCTTTTCCCGAGGGGAGTGTCATTTTTTTCAGTTTTTTAAGGGTTAGGCTTTCAGACGCCGCTTTCAAAATAATTTGCGTTATCTCATCACGCTCACCCTCATTGGGTATGTACTGCACCCCGTTTAAAAGTTTCTTTAATTCTTTATCCGTCATCCTCCTTATTAAATCCGACAAATAAACATTCGCCGTTTCACACCTCCTTTTCCGCGGAAAAATAGGCTGAAAGCATTCCATCCAAGGGATTTTTCCGTTTCAGAGTAAGGCGCGAAAGCCTTTTGTTTTCTGAGGCTAATACCATTATAAAATGGCATTCCCCAAAAAGTCAAGTAAAATTTTTCATTATTTTTTATTGTTGATAACATAATTTTTCTCCTAAGATTTTAGTATTTTTAGGGCGATACAAAGCGTCGCCCAACGCTTTTACAATCGTTATAAACCCAAAGATTCATCCAAATCTCTCATATACCGCTCGAATTGTTTGTAGCCCTCTTCATTAAAATAATAAGCGTCATAATGCTCGCTGACAGCAAAAACAAAATTATCAAGATTGGTAAATACGCGCAATTTACAATTTGCATACACACTATTTTCTTGCATTTTTAC
The DNA here is from genome assembly GCA_045535685.1 of Candidatus Scatosoma sp. Taxonomy (GTDB): domain Bacteria; phylum Bacillota; class Clostridia; order Christensenellales; family Borkfalkiaceae; genus Scatosoma. Next base: position 410 of record JAZSMB010000156.1, on the reverse strand, counting down.
TTTCTTGAAATTCTCGCGTACTTTTGCAACTTTTTCTTTGCTTGTTACGTAAGCAAAAAGTATACCCTTGTCTAAATCCTCATAAAACGTAGGATAGGGCGTTACAACGCCAATTTTACACTTAGGACAAGGACTCGTGTGCGCTTGGTAGCTTCCAATAAGTCGTCCTACGCCTACTCTTTCCTGTTCATTTACTACGTTGTACAACGTAATCTCCATTTTTGCGCCACACGCAGGGCAGCGCACAGTTCTTGTGATAATATTTTCCATAATTTTTTACTCCTAAATTTTTATATTTTTTGCGATTTTGAAGTGCTCGCAACACTACGTTTTGTGCTCATAAAAACACGATTTTTTGTCAAATGAGCGCAGAATGTGCCATATTATACAAGTCGTCGCCGCTTCGCGGC
>JAZSMB010000200.1:0-3655 GCA_045535685.1 Candidatus Scatosoma sp. | reverse complement strand
AAGAGCGACGCAATCATCTCCGCAGCGTCCTGCACCACTAACTGCCTTGCTCCTATGGCAAACACGCTTAACAAACTTGCGAAAATCAAAAAAGGTTATATGACCACGATTCACGCATACACCGGCGACCAAATGGTACTTGACGGACCTCATAGAAAAGGCGACTTCCGCCGTGCAAGAGCTGCTGCTGCAAACATCGTTCCCAACTCCACGGGCGCAGCAAAAGCAATCGGCTTGGTTATCCCCGAACTCAACGGCGTGCTTGACGGTTGCGCACAACGCGTTCCCGTTCCCACCGGTTCGCTTACCCAACTTGTAGCAATCTGCGAAGGCGAAGTGGACGCAGCTACCGTTAACGCGGCAATGAAAGCAGCGGCTTCCGCATCGTTTGGCTACACCGAAGAAGAAATCGTTTCTTCCGACATCATCGGTATCACCTACGGCTCGCTCTTCGACGCTACGCAAACGAAGTGCATGCCCATGGGCGACGGCAACACGCTTGTGAAAGTGGTTTCCTGGTACGATAACGAAAACTCGTACACCAGCCAAATGGTTAGAACGATTAAATACTTCGCTGAACTTTAATCTTTCAAACAAATTAAAAATAAACGGCTCTCGTAAAAAAGAGCCGTTCTTTTTTTGCGTTAAAACCCAAAATAAAGCAAAACCACCCACCCAGGTATGCGATGAAAAAAGTATAACGCCCCGCGAAAAACCGCAGGGCGTTTGTATTTTTTATAAAAATAAACCGTAATTTTTACGGTTCAAAAGACAATAAAAAAATATTTTGTTATAATGTATATACTATCAAGAAGAGAGGAGAAAAATTATGGAAAAGCAAACAACAAAAAAATGTGGCGCATGTGGATTTTACTTGGAATATTATTACAAGGGGTATAGCCAGTTTTATAAAACGGGCTGCGGATGGTGTCGCAAAAATCGAAAAATAGTGGAAAAGAGTGAAACGTGTGAAATATTTTGCGGCGCGCGTAAATTTCGAGCGCAAAGAATATCGGTAGCGTTGCGCTCGGTGATCGACGCCGCAAACGCACTTACCGGGCTACAGCAAATCATTGAAGAAGAAGCAGAAAAAGGTGGAATCAATCCAACGGATTTTTATAAAGAAATTACCCAGGTATGCGATGAATAACAAAAAGCCCCCTGCAAACGCAAGGGGCTTTTCACTTGTTTTAACCGATTAGAATTCGAGTTTTTCTTCGATATATTTTATAGCCTCGTCCACGGAAACGCGGATTTGTTCCATCGTATCTCTATCGCGCACGGTCACCGTGCCGTTTTCCAAGGTATCGAAGTCGATGGTTACGCAGAAGGGAGTACCGATTTCGTCTTGACGGCGATAACGTTTACCGATCGAACCGGTCAAATCGTACGTGGTAGGGAATTTCTTCATCATCTTCGCGTAAATTTCGTCCGCCTTTTCCGCCAAGTTCTTTTGTAAGGGGAGTACGGCGCACTTATAAGGCGCAAGCGCGGGGTGTAAGCGAAGTACGGTACGCACGTCGTTCTTTTCCGCGTCTACCACTTCTTCGTCGTACGCGTCCGTCAAGAATGCAAGCACGACGCGGTCAGCACCGAGCGAGGGTTCAACCACGTAAGGTACGTAGCGTTCGTTCGTTACGGGATCGACGTAGTCGATGGGTTTACCGCATTCTTTCGCGTGTTGCGTCAAATCATAGTCCGTTCTGTCGGCAATACCCCAAAGTTCGCCCCAACCGAATGCAAATTTATACTCAAAGTCGGTGGTTGCTTTCGAGTAGAAGCAAAGTTCTTCGGGCGAGTGGTCGCGAAGGTGCAAGTTTTCTTCTTTCATACCCAGCGATAACAGCCAGTTTTTGCAGAAATCTTTCCAGTAAGCGAACCATTCGAGGTCGGTGCCGGGTTTGCAGAAGAATTCCAGCTCCATTTGTTCAAACTCACGGGTACGGAAAGTGAAGTTGCCGGGCGTAATTTCGTTTCTAAACGATTTACCCACTTGCGCGATACCAAACGGCACGCGCATACGCGTCGCGCGTTGTACGTTGGCAAAGTTCACGAAAATACCTTGCGCGGTTTCGGGGCGGAGATATACGGTATTTGCCGAGTCTTCCGTTACGCCTTGGAAAGTTTTGAACATTAAGTTAAACTTACGGATAGAAGTAAAATCCTTATTACCGCAAATAGGGCAAACGATGTTATGTTCATTGATGAACGCTTCGAGTGCGTCGTTGTCCATGCTCTCAACTTTCACGTCGAGGTTTTTCTTTGCGACGTACGCTTCTACGAGATTGTCCGCACGGTGGCGCGCTTTACAGCTCTTGCAGTCCATAAGCGGGTCGGAGAAACCGCCCAAATGCCCGCTTGCTTTCCAAGTGCGCGTGTTCATTAAAATGGCGCAATCGACGCCCGTGTTATAGGGATTTTCTTGTACGAATTTTTTCCACCAAGCTTTTTTTACGTTGTTTTTGAGTTCAACACCCAAAGGACCGTAGTCCCAAGTGTTCGCAAGACCGCCGTAAATTTCGCTGCCGGGAAAAATGAAGCCTCTGTTTTTGCAAAGGGAAACGAGTTTTTCCATCGTTACCGCTCTTTTTTCTGCCATACGAATATACCTCTTTTAAAATGGATTTCGTGATTATTATACGATATTTGCTTGGTTTAAGTCAAACACTTAAAAGGGCTTTTACAAAATTTTCTTTTGTTATAAACAAAACCCGACGAAAAAACCGCTAAAAATTTGAAAAAATTTAGAAAAAGTAAGCGCAATCCTATTCCATTTTACAAAAATATGTGCTATAATAAGATGAACGAATATTTGTTAAAGAGGTACGTTATGCTTTCAGATATCGAAATTGCCGAAAGCGCTAAGCTTGTCGACATTCGCGAAGTGGCGAAAAAACTCGGCTTGACCGAAGAAAATTTAGAACTTTACGGCAAGTACAAAGCCAAAATCACTCTGCCGAAAGACGCGAAACGCGACGCCAAACTTATTTTGGTAACCGCGATCAATCCCACGTCGTCGGGCGAGGGAAAAACCACCGTTTCCATCGGGCTTGCCGACGGGCTTTCCAAGATCGGCAAAAGCGCGTGCTTGGCTTTGAGAGAACCCTCGCTTGGGCCTGTGTTTGGTATCAAAGGCGGCGCGGCGGGCGGCGGATACGCACAAGTCGTACCCATGTCCGAGATTAATTTACATTTTACGGGCGATTTGCACGCGATTACCGCGGCAAACAACCTGCTTTGCGCACTCATGGACAACCATATTTTCCGTGGGAATGCGTTAAATATCGATATCAATAACATTTATTTCCATCGTTGTATGGATATGAACGAACGCCAGCTTATCAACGTGACCATCGGCGGAAAGGGCAGGGGCGTAGAACGCGAAGACCACTTCGATATCACGGCGGCAAGTGAAATTATGGCGGTGCTGTGCTTGGCAACCGACATCGACGACTTAAAGAAACGCTTAGGGAATATCATCGTCGGTTTGAATACGAACGGCGATTTCGTGCGAGCAAAGGATATTCCCGGTGCGGTCGGTTCGATGGCGGTACTTTTAAAAGACGCGATGAAACCCAACCTCGTGCAAACGCTCGAACACACGCCCGCGATTATTCACGGCGGGCCGTTTGCAAATATCGCGCACGGCTGTAAC
>JAZSMB010000167.1:0-3018 GCA_045535685.1 Candidatus Scatosoma sp. | reverse complement strand
GGCTACGATCCGACTTGTTATGGGCGATATCAATAAACGCCGCGGCCGTATCATGGGTACGGATACCGAAGGGAATAAGTCGATCATCACGGCGGAAGTTCCTCTTGCGGAAATTATGGAGTATACGATGGAATTGCGTTCACTCACCCGCGGTAGCGGTAAATTCGTTTCCGAGTTCTTGGGATACGAAGAAGTGCCGTTCGCACTCGTAGATAAGATTGTGGCAGAGGCGAAGAAAGAATAACCTTTCTCGACTACTGTTCAACTGCGGCAACGTCGCGACGAGCGATCATGCCAAAAAATAAAAAAGTCTTTCGAGCCCCCGTCGAAAGACTTTTTTTATGTGCTTTTTATTGCTTTTTTATAAAAAAGCCCGTACCATGTACGAGATGACGCGGTACGGGCTTTTGTTTTTGTGATGGTTTACGCTTGTAAAATTCCGCTTTCCACCAGTACGTTGGAAAGGTTTGCAAGCCGCTCGGGTGAAAGCGTTTCCCCGCGCGCCTTTTCGTCTACCCCCGCTTGCGCGAGGATATTTTTCGCGGTTTCACGGGAAACGGAGAAGAAGTTTACCAAGTTGTTTTCCAGCGTTTTGCGACGATTTAAAAAGGCGCATTTTACCGTTTGTCGGTACGCTTTTTCGCTCTTAACGGCAATTTTACCGCGTTCGAACTCGATTTTAACCACCGCAGAATCGACGTTGGGGCGGGGATAGAACATATTCCGAGAAACACGTTTTACGATTTTTGCATTTCCCTTTAACGCGATCGCCGCCGTAATTGCGCCGTAATCGGCGGTGTCCTCTTTCGCGCAAAAACGTTTCGCTACTTCTTCTTGGACCATAATGGAAATGCCCTGCACCTTCTCGCTTTCTTCTAATAATTTGGTGACGAGCGGCGTAGTGATATAATACGGCAGGTTGGCAACCACCGTGTACTCGCCGATTTCTTGTTCCAGCTCGGCTAAATTCACTTTGTTAAAATCGCGGAAAATCACTTCCACGTTGTCAAGCCCAGCCAGCGTTTCTGCCAAAACGGGCTGTAAACAGGTATCCACGTCGAACGCGTATACTTTTTTCGCCCGCTCCGCAATCGCGCGCGTGAGCGTGCCTGCCCCGCAACCGATCTCCACCACCGTCGTGGTGTTATCAATGCCCGACGCGTCTACGATGGAGTGAAGTAGGTTGGTATCGGAAATGAAGTTTTGACCAAATTGCTTTTTAAATTGAAAGCCGTGCTTAACGAGCACGGAGCGTAAATCTTGCATAAGAAAGTCCTTATTTGTAGCGTTGGTTAAGGCTTAAATTCGCCGTTTTCGTTGACAAATTTTTTGCCCGTTTTTTTGTTGCGCATCGTTAAAATGCGTCCGTGTAAAATAATTTGTCTAAACGCGTCTTGGGGGTTGTAGTGAAGATACGCCCAGTCGGCTGCGGTTTTGTCCATAAGCTCGAACGTATGCATCGCGGCGTATACTTTTTCGTTCATCGGCAGGATAAACGCAACGGGGTTTGTGCGCGGCACGATGGCAAGTGCAAGCTGCGCGCGGCGGAAAATTGCTTGCGTTGCTAAGCATAAATCTACTTCGTCCCAGCTAAGCGAAATGCGGTTTTCTTGCACTTCGTCAAATACCTGCTCCCCTTCTTCCGCTTCCCACTCGATACGAACGCCGTTTTTATCGAGGGTATACGTAACGCCGATTTCATCGATTTTCTCGACGAACGTTTCGCTTTCCAAGGGCGTGGGTTCTTTAAATAAATAGGCGAACGTTTGCATTTCCGCTCGCACTTCCATTTTCGTGACTTTTGAAGAAAATATCAGTAGCATCGTGCTACAAATTATAAATAAGCCCACTACGATAAACGTGAGCAAACCCGGTCCTTCTTCTGCACCAAGCACGAACACGTCAACGAGTATTCCCCCGATGGACACCCCAAAACCGAGCAAAAAATACAAAGGTAAACCGATATACAATATTTTCCAGCGCAACGGGTGCATTTGCTCTTTTTCTAATTTTTTCTTTTGTAAAAAACGCATATTCGCTCCTACAAGCCGATTAGGAATCGGTAATATAGCTACGAACGTACAAGGGCACGCGCATACTTTCCGCCAGACGTTTGCAAGCCTCTACTTCCTCTTCGCCGATGCAATCGACAATGGAAAAACGGCAGGGCAAATCGTTACGGCGGCATTGACGGGCGAATTCTAAAATGCCGTCGAATCCGCTTGCGCCGTATTGCGAACGGCAAACGGGTTGATATTTTTCCGCGCACGAGAAGTTGAGCGAGATATTGACAAAGTCGATTTTGCCTTTCAAATCGGGCACGATATCGCGCTTGTTGATTAAATTTCCCTGTCCGTTGGTATTTAAGCGGGTGGACATTCCTTTTGCGTGGAAGAAATCGCACAGCGCAATCATTTCGTTCACTTTATACGTGGGTTCGCCGAAACCGCAGAAAACCACTTCTTTATACTTGGATAAATCCATCGCGTTTGCGGCAGAAATCACTTTCTCCACCGTCGGATCGCCGTTTTTCAGCCATAAGTTATAGCCGTAGTAGCTGTCGCGCTCGTTACGGACGCAAAAATCGCAGCCGTTGGAGCATTTGTTGGTCAAATTGACGTATAAATTGCCGTCCAAAACGTATAAATAGGTGTCTTTTTTGTTGCCGTTTTGGTTTTGCGCTTTATTTTTTTGCTTTTGAACTTGATTGTTTTGGTTTTGCTGTTTTTGTTTTTGATTTTGGTTATTTTGCGCTACTTGTTGGGATTTTTCTTGATTTTTAGGCGGTTGATTGCTGGGTTTTTGTCCGCCTTGACCGCTGTTTCCGCCGTTGTTGCCGCCCTTTTGTCCGTTGTGCGCGTTATTTTGCTTACCGCCTTTTTGATGGTTGGGGTTACCGTTTTTTTGTTGCGGTTTTTGGTTATTTTGCGCGCCTTGATTTTGGTTTACGGGCGTGTTTTGTTGGGCGTTTTGTTTGTTTTGATTGCTTTGGTTGTTTTGGTTGTTTTGACCGTGACC
>JAZSMB010000085.1:0-2984 GCA_045535685.1 Candidatus Scatosoma sp. | reverse complement strand
ACCTACTGATAAAAAGAAAAAAGGAGTTTATCAATATGTCAGGACATAGCAAATGGCACAACATACAAGCAAAAAAAGGCAAGGCTGACGCGGCGAAAGGTAGAATTTTCACCAAACTCGGCAGAGAAATCGCAGTAGCGGCGAAGAGTAATCCCAACCCCGACACGAACAGCAAGCTTGCCGATATCATTGCAAAAGCAAAAGCGGCAAATATGCCCAACGACAACATTCAACGCAGTATCAAAAAAGCGTCGGGTGAAATGAGCGGGGCAGATTATAAAGAACTCACGTACGAAGGGTACGGCGTAGCCGGCTCGGCGGTTACCAGGGTCACGCGTACCGACAACATCAACCGTACGGCAGGGGACGTTCGCGCAATTTTACCGAAGGACGGCGGTCAGCTCGGTCAAACGGGTTGCGTTTCGTATAACTTTGACAACAAGGGTTATATCGTAGTTGAAAGAACGGTAGAACTCGACGAAGATACGATGACGGAATACGCACTCGAAGCAGGCGCGGACGACGTAGTGGCAAGCGACGACGTGTACGAAATTTTCACTACCCCCGAAACGTTCTCGGAAGTGCGTAAATATCTCGAAGATAAAAACGCAGAACTGATGGCGGCTGCACCCAAGAAGAGAAACGAGGAAGAAGAACCCAAAATCCGTTTCGTGCAAGCGGAAGTTGCGATGATTCCTCAAAACAAAATCACGCTCCCCGCAGATAAAGTGGCTACGTTTGAAAAGATGCTCGACGCGCTCGAAGAACTTGACGACGTGCAAAACGTATATCACAACGTAGAACTTCCCGACGACGAAGAATAACGTACGAAAAATTTTACGATAGACGGTTGACAAATGCAACCAAATATGGTAAAATAAGGTTATACAACCCGTGAGGGAGTAGCAAACGCGTTAAACAACGCGTGGCAAGTCAACAACACTAACCGTATTTACGGTATGGCTTGTCTTAAATTGCAAGACTCACGTATGGCAAAAGCGGCTATGCGTGAAAAATAGAAACGTAAACGCCCGAAAATACATAATCGGGCGCTTTATTTTTAATAATAGAATGTAGGAGGACCTATGAAAGCGTATTGTGAAGAGAAGGAATCTGTCTTAAACGCGCTTGGCGCGTCGCAAAAAGACGGGTTAAGCACGGCGGAGGCGGAAAAGCGTCTTGCGGAAAACGGCAAAAACAAACTTGCCGAAGGTAAGAAAAAATCGCTCGTTCGCAGATTTTTAGAACAGCTTGCCGATCCGATGATCATCATTTTGATCGTAGCGGCTGCAATCAGCGGCGTACTCGCGATTATCGAAGAAGAATTCCCCACCGACGTTATTATTATTCTTGCGGTAGTATTGATTAACGCCGTTTTGGGCGTATTCCAAGAAAGCAAGGCAGAAAAAGCGATAGAGGCATTGCAACAAATGTCTGCGGCAACGTCAAAGGTTATACGCGATGGCAAAATCGTCAGCGTGCATAGCGAAGACTTGGTTGTTGGCGATATCGTACTTTTAGAAGCGGGCGACGCCGTTCCTGCCGACGGACGCATTTTGGAAAGCGCGAGTATGAAAATCGAAGAAGCCGCACTCACGGGCGAATCCGTTCCCGTAGATAAAATTGCGGACGTAATCGGCTTAAAAGACGGCAAAGAAGTACCGCTTGGCGATAGAAAGAATATGGTCTATATGGGTAGCACGGTCGTTTACGGTCGCGGCGTAGTGGTTGTTACGCAAACGGGTATGGATACCGAAATGGGTAAAATCGCTGGCGCACTTGCCGACGCGCAAGAAGGTAAAACGCCTTTGCAACTCAAGCTTGCACAATTATCCAAAATTTTAACGTGGCTTGTTTTGGGGATTTCGATCGTCGTATTCGGCGTGCAAATTTTACGTTCGATCGGCGCGATTGATTTCGAACTCGTGCTCGATTCGTTTATGATCGCCGTATCACTTGCAGTAGCGGCGATTCCCGAAGGTTTGGCGGCGGTTGTAACGGTCGTTCTTTCCATCGGCGTGACGAACATGTCCAAACGCAACGCAATCATTCGTAAATTGACGGCGGTAGAAACGCTGGGCTGCGCGCAAATCATTTGCTCGGATAAAACGGGCACGCTCACGCAAAACAAAATGACGGTCGTCGATTTCTTCGGCGAAGACGAAAAGCGTATTGCTTGCGGCATGTCCCTTTGCTCGGACGCGGAACTTGATCAAGACGGCGAAGTAACTGGCGAACCTACCGAAGCGGCACTCGTAGTTTGGGCAAACAAAGTGGAACGTCCTAAATACGAATGGAAGACGAAAATGCCGCGCGTTGGCGAATTGCCTTTCGATTCGAGCAGAAAAATGATGACGACTCTGCATCAAACGGACGACGGCGTCGTTCAATATACCAAAGGCGCGCCCGACGTGGTAGTGGATCGTTGTACGCACTATCTTAAAGACGGTCAAGTTGTGCCTATGACGGAAGAATACCGCGCGGAAATTCTTGCGGCGAACAAGGCTATGGCGGACAAAGCGTTGCGCGTACTCGCTTGCGCAGAAAGAGCGTGGGATAAACTCCCTGAAAACGCAGATACGGATACGCTGGAAGTGGAACTTTGCTTTATCGGGCTTTGCGGTATGATCGACCCCGTTCGTCCCGAAGTAAAAGACGCAATTTTGCGTTGTAGAGAAGCGGGTATTCGTCCTATTATGATTACGGGCGACCATATCGATACGGCGGTTGCTATCGCGAAAGAGCTTGGCATTTTGGAAGAGGGAATCCGTGCAATTTCCGGGTCCGAACTCAACGAAATGAGCGATGAAGAATTCGAAGCACAATTTAAAAATATCGGCGTATATGCGCGCGTTCAGCCCGAACATAAAACGCGTATCGTCACCGCTTGGAAAAAAGCAGGCTACGTAACGGCGATGACGGGGGACGGCGTAAACGACGCACCTTCCATCAAATCGGCGGATATCGGCGTCGGTATGGGTATT
>JAZSMB010000021.1:0-5128 GCA_045535685.1 Candidatus Scatosoma sp. | reverse complement strand
TGATTTGCGTGGTTTCCATTTCCAGCGACGCCCCCTCGGCTAAATGCACCACCGTTTCGGGATTCATCACGTTTTTGCCGTTGCCGTCCCCTTCGCCGTAATGCTTTTCCACGTACTTTACTTTCGCGTTTTTGCCTACGTAGAAGGTATGCACGCCGTCGTGACGGGAAGTTGTATCCACGCCGCCGCAGTTATGAATTCCGCAACCTGCCACGATCACTACGTCCGCGTCGTCGCCGATATAGAAATCGTTATACACCACTTCTTGCAAGCCTGCCTTGCTGATGATGACGGGAATATGCACGCTTTCGTTTTTCGTGCCCGGTTTGATGATGATATCAATGCCCTGTTTGCCGTCCGTTTTCGTGACGATGTCGATATTTGCCGTCGTGTTTCTGCCCAGCTTTTCCCCGTTTCCGCGAATGTTATACGCGCCCTCGGGTACGCCGTGTAAATCGGCTATTTTTAAGAGTAAATCTTTTTCTATTGCGTCCATCTTTCGCTTATTTTCCTTTTTTTCTCTCACATTTTTTCCGTTAGCATTTTGCACGCTTCCGCGCCCAAAAGACGGGGTAAAACTTCGTCTTTTTTGCCTTGCTCTCGTACCTGCCCGTCGGCAATGACTACGATTTTGTCGGCAATATTTAAAATGCGCTCTTGGTGGGAAATGATTAAAATGTTCCCGCGCGTCTTTTCGTGCATTTTTTCAAACACTTTGATGAGGTTGGAAAAACTCCAAAGATCAATCCCCGCTTCCGGCTCGTCGAACACGGAAAGCGAAGTGCCGCGCGCCAAAATCGTCGCAATTTCGATACGCTTTAATTCCCCGCCCGACAGCGACGCGTTTACCTCGCGGTCGATATAATCGCGGGCGCACATTCCCACTTCGGACAAGTATGCGCAAGCGTCGGACACTTTCAGCGTTTTTCCCGCCGCGATATTGATCAAATCGCGCACCGTCAAACCCTTGAACCGCACCGGTTGTTGGAAGGCGTACGAAATACCCTTTTGCGCGCGTTCGGTGATGGAAAGGCTCGTGATATCTTCGCCGTTGAAGTAGATTTTACCTTCCGTGGGCGTGTAAATGCCTGCGATAATCTTCGCAAGTGTGGATTTACCGCCGCCGTTCGGGCCTGTGAATGCCACGAAACGCTCGTCCAGCGTCAAACTAACGTCTTTTAAGATGTATTTTTCTTGTCCGTTTTCGCTTACTTTATAGCTTACGTTTTTCAGTTCTAACATATCTTCCTCTTTCGAGTTTTCTTTACTTTGTTTATACCGCATTTTCGCAAAACCTAAACGCGGTTTTTGATCCGCTTCGTATGTTTATTAAAAAATACGCATCAAAATGCCGTGGTCTTTCAGCCATTTGCGCTTTTGCTTATAATCGGGCAGGTATTTTTCCACTTCCAGCCAAAAAAATTTGGAGTGGTTTTTGTATTGCACGTGTGCAAGTTCGTGCACGATTACGTAATCGATTACCTCTTTGGGCGCGTAAATGAGTCGATAGGCAAACCGCAGTTTATTATCCGCCGAGCACGAGCCCCATTTCCCGCGTGCGTGCGTAATCGCTACGCTTGTAAACGATACGCCCATCTCTTGCGCGCGTTTTTTAGTCGCTTTCGTAAAGATACGCAGGGCGTTGTCTTTTAGCCATTTGATCAGTCGGTTTTGCGCGTTTTTTTGGGGTAAAAACAGACAATCGGCATTTTCGTTTAAGCGGATAAACCGCTCGTCCGTTAAACGAATCTCACAAAGTTTGCCCAGCAATAAAAACCGATAGCCATGCAAGTTTTCGGGCGGTAAACAAATACCTGCCCCCTTGATTTTGGCTTTTTGGCGTAAAATCCAGCGTTCTTTTTCTTGTAGAAAAGCAAAAATCCGTTCCTCGCTGTAACGCATAGGCGCGCGCACCGTTATTTGTCCAAAGCAATCGATACAAACAGACAGCGTTTTACGGTTGGAACGGATGATTTGATCGGGTGCAAGCATAAAAAGCGATTATTTTTCGTAGCCCATCGGGTTGCCGCTTTGCCATTTCCATTGCGAAGCGCACATTTCTTCGATGCCGTATTTTGCTTCCCACTTCAACTCGTTTTTCGCTTTATCGGGGCAAGCGTAACAAGCCGCAATATCTCCGTCGCGACGGGCGCAAATTTGATAGGGCAACGTTTTACCGCACGCCTTTTCGAATGCGTGAATCATTTCCAAAACACTATACCCTCTGCCCGTGCCAAGGTTGTAGATATGCACGCCTGCATTTTCGCATTGCTCGATCGCCGCAACGTGTCCTTTCGCCAAATCGACTACGTGAATATAATCGCGCACCCCCGTTCCGTCGGGCGTGTCGTAGTCGTTGCCAAACACGTTGATTTTTTGCAATTTCCCGCTTGCGACCTGCGCCACGTACGGCATTAAGTTGTTGGGGATTCCTTTCGGATCTTCGCCGATTTTACCGCTCTCGTGCGCGCCGACGGGGTTGAAATAACGCAGCAGAATAATATTCCACTCATTATCCGCTTTGTACACGTCTTGCATAATGTTTTCCATCATGAGTTTGGTACTGCCGTAGGGGTTGGTGGTAGAAAGACGGCAATTTTCGTCCAAGGGCAATTTTTCGGGGTCGCCGTAAACGGTCGCCGACGACGAGAAAATGATTTTCTTCACGCCGTACTTTTCCATAATTTGGAGCAGCGATACCGTACCGCTGATATTGTTTTCGTAGTATTTGAGCGGGAATTTGCAGCTTTCCCCCACCGCTTTGAACGCCGCGAAATGAATAACGGCGTCGAACTTGTGCGCCTTAAAAATACTTTCCATCGCTGCGCTGTCGCGGATATCCGTTTGGTAAAAAATAACTTGTTTACCCGTGATTTCTTGCACGCGGCGGATGCTTTCAAAGCTCGAATTGCTGAAATTGTCCACCACGACCACTTGGTAGTTCTTGTTGAGTAGTTCTAAAACGGTATGCGAACCTATGTAGCCGCAACCGCCCGTTACTAAAATCGTTGCCATGTCCATACCTCTCTTTGTTATCATCTATCTTTTTTAAGCGCGTTTCGCCGCTATCTAAGCGGCGAAACGTTTACTTTTTTCAATCTTCGTTGGTTTCGTCTTCCAGCGGTTCGTCGCTCACTTTAGACAAAACTTTTAAAACCTTTTGTTTGGTTGCTTTTACGATTTTAATTTCTACGTTTTTACAGCGGAGTACTTCGCCGATGGGAGGAATTCCGCCGTATTGCTCGGTCGCCCAGCCGCCTACCGTGTAAGCCTCGAAATTTTCGTCCTCGTCTTCCATTTCGTAAAGGGCAAGAAATTCTTCTAACGGACATTTGCCGTCCACCCAGTATTCGCCCTCGGAAATTTGCCCAAACAACACTTCTTCACGGTCGTGTTCGTCCCAAATTTCGCCTACGAGCTCTTCCAAAATATCTTCCAGCGTAACGATGCCCACCAGTCCGCCGTATTCGTCCGATACCGCCGCCATGTGGATTTTGCCCTTTTGCAACTGTTTTAACAGGGTGGAAATACGCGTATATTCGGTGGTAAACACGATGTCTTGCACCAAATTTTCGATATTCTTTTCGCCGTTTAAATACCCTTCGTAAAACTCGCGTTCGTGAATCAAACCGATAACGTTATCGATGGTGTCCTTATAAACGGGCAAGCGCGAAAAGCCGGTCTTTTTGAACAGCGCGCGCACTTCTTCCATTTCTTCGTCCACGTCCACTGCGGATACGTCCACGCGGGGCACTAAAATATCTTCTACTTTCAAATCGTCAAACTCAAGCGCCGAGCGGACAAGCTCCGATTCGTCTTCTTTAAGCGTACCGTCTTCTTCCGCTTCTTCCACGAGCGATAAAAGTTCTTCGTCGGTGACGGTTGCTTCTTTTTTGAGTTTGAACGCTTTTTTCAATCCAGTTTTATACAGATCGAATATTTTGCAAAGCGGCATCAAAATCCAGTAGAAAAATTGCATCAACGGATAAAAGAAGAATGCAAATTTTTCGGGATACACGCTTGCCAAAAATTTAGGAGTAATTTCACCGAATAACAGTACCACTACCGTCAAAACCGCGGTGGATACCGTCGTTGCCAGGTTCGCGTCTGCAATCAGCCCCGCAAACAAGATCGTAGCAAGCGCGGACGCCGTGATATTTACGATGTTGTTGCCGACCAAAATCGCCGTAACCAGTTTATCGTACTTTTCGTCCGCAAAATCCAACACTTTTTTTGCATTGCGTTTGCCTGACGAAACCATCGCACGCAGTTTTACCTTATTCGCACACGAATAAGCCGTTTCTGTTCCCGAGAAAAATCCGGATAAAATTACGAGTATCGCAATAACGATAGATAGGGGAAGGGGTTCCATAAGAGTGTTTCTAACATCCTCCAAAAATAAAATAGATTCAAGAGCAAAAGCCCCTGTACACATTATTATAATATATTTTTACTTTCATTGTCAACACGAAAGAACGCCTTTTCCGCCTTTTTTGCATTTTTTTAGCCGTGTTTTGACAAAATCCACCGTTTTTAGCAAATATTTCTCACCCTAAAAGGGTGAATACGCAATCCGCCGCCATCACCCCGTAAAAAAACGCCAAAGCCAGCCCCACGAACGCGCGCTTGTCCACTACCCGTTCTAATTGCTCTATTTTTGCGTGTAAAAATAAAAAATATACCGCTGCCAGCGCCGCCCAAACCAACGAGCACAGCGGACAAATTAAGCCCTGCACGTTCCCCCTCGCGTGCGAATAATCCCATAATCTAAAACCGAGTTTTTTGATAAAAATCCAACCGCCGACGTACTCGATTGCGGTGAGTGCAACCGCGGCAATCAACACTTTTACCGCCACGTCCCACCACTTATTTTTTATCGGCAAAGGCAGTTTTCCAATCGCGTATAACCCTACAACGCCAAACCCGTAAATGGGTAAATACGTTCCGTGTAAAAAACCGGGATTATAAAAACCTCCTTCGTCGATGCCGCGGACGAAAAACTCGAAAATCCAACCGAAAACCGAGCCGAGTACAAAGAGCAGCCCCACCGTTAAAATTATTTGCCTTTTACTTGGCAAAATATCACTTTTTTGGTTTTTTTGCATATACACTTCCTTCCGCGTTTTTT
>JAZSMB010000086.1:0-2699 GCA_045535685.1 Candidatus Scatosoma sp. | reverse complement strand
TATTCGTCGCTTAAATTTACGTACGAATCACACCAAAAACACAACAAATAGCGCAAATCTTTATTATATACCACTCCGTTTAAGCAACTTTCAAGCAATTCCACGCTCCGTCTACAAACTTGCGCAAACGCCACATAAACGCCTTGATACGCGTTCGTTAACGCACGCAACTGCGCTTTGAGCGTTTCTAAAATACGCTTACTCGATTGTTGCGTTGCACCGCGACTCAGTCGTTCAATTTCCTGTTGTAAGATTTGCATGCACGAATATAAATTATCCATCGCCGAGCATACGATTGTCATATTTTCTTTTTCACGTTGATCCGTAAATACCAAATATTGCACGGAACAGGTGTTTAATTGTGCATTTGTACCATTTTGGCAAAGTTCTTCTTTCGCCATTTCCCCCTGTTCTTTATTGAAGTATACGGCGTATGCTACTTTGTACTTTTCGCCAATCCGTAGCGGATATCCTGCGCCACCTTCGAGTTGCGCAATTTCCGTCCCCACTTGCACGTGCTCGGTTTCCGCTATCAAAAAGTAAAACGTTTTTTCTACCAATACTTCTTTGCGGTGTGATAGTAAGCCTGCATACGCGCAAACGAAAAAAATAAACAACGCGCAAATAACAACGGCAGATATCGCGGAAAATCGCTTTTTTACAAACAAAAACGCCGACATACTCTATCGTATGCGGCGTTTGTTGTTTTATTCCAAATATAACACGCACTTTTTATCGCGCAACGTTTTTTGCACGTCGATTACCCGTTGATTTGCCGAGCCACGGAATTTTAAGCGGATATCCTTTTGTTTTTCAATAAAAGGACCGTCCACGAGTACGTCGAACATAGAAATTAAATCGCGCGTTATCGGCGTATTTTTCCGTTTTTCCTTCAAATCGCCGTTTTTTTCGTCTAATACAAACCCCGTATAGCACCAAATACTTTTTTGCGGATAACGGCGTTTTACTTCTTGAATAAACGGATACAAAGCGAGTTGATTTTGCGGTTCTAACGGCTCTCCGCCAAGTAAAGATAAGCCAGCGATAAACGAAGAATGAAGCTCGTCGAGAATTTTGTTTTGTACCTTTTCGTCAAACGGCTGACCGTAAGCAAAGTCCCAAGCAATTTGGTTGAAGCAGTTTTTGCACCGATGGGTGCACCCGGACACGAACAGCGAAATACGCACGCCTTCGCCGTTGGCAATATCCGTCCATTTAATCGTTGCGTAATTCATTTTACGCCCCCGCCTTAAAGATGCAAGACGCGATCTTTAATTTCTTGCGTTCTGCCTTGATTCCAATATTGCGTACCGATATATCCGCACGTACGGCGAGCAACGTTCATTTTGTTTTGGTCTTGGTTTTTACAATGCGGGCACTCCCAAATCAGTTTACCCGATTCGTCCGTTTGAATTTGGATTTCGCCGTCGTAACCGCATACTTGACAATAATCGCTCTTCGTATTCAATTCGGCGTACATAATGTTTTCGTAAATGAATTTCATTACGGCAAGTACGGCGGGAATATTATCTTGCATGTTGGGTACTTCTACGTACGAAATAGCGCCGCCCGGCGAAAGTTGTTGAAATTCGCTTTCAAATTTAAGTTTGGTAAACGCGTCGATTTCTTCGCTTACGTGCACGTGATAACTGTTGGTGATATAACTCTTATCCGTTACACCAGGAATAACGCCAAAACGTTTTTGTAAGCACTTCGAGAACTTATACGTCGTGCTTTCGAGCGGAGTTCCATACAGCGAAAAATCGATATTCTCTTTCGCTTTCCATTCTTTACACTTATCGTTCATACGTTGCATGACCGCAAGCGCAAACGGTTTCGCTTCTTCGTCCGTATGCGATTTGCCCGTCATATGTTTTACACATTCGTAAAGCCCCGCGTAGCCCAGCGAAATCGTCGAATAGCCGCCATAAAGGAGTTTATCAATCGTTTCGCCCTTTTTAAGGCGTGCCAACGCACCGTACTGCCACAAAATAGGCGCCGCGTCGGAAAGCGTCCCTTTCAAACGGTTATGACGGTGCATCAATGCTTGATAGCAAAGTTCTAATCGTTCGTCGAAGATTTCCCAAAATTTCGTTAAATCTCTACCCGACGAAAGCGCAACGTCTACCAAGTTGATGGTAACGACGCCTTGGTTGAAACGGCCGTAATATTTAGGCTTTCCGTCTGCGTCCACGAAGGGCGTTAAGAAGCTTCTGCACCCCATACAGGTATAACAATGCCCTACTCCGTTTTTATCCACCTTGAATTCGAGCATTTTCTTTTCGGAAATATAGTCGGGTACCATACGTTTTGCCGTACATTTTGCGGCAAGTTCGGTCAAGTACCAGTATTTTTGATCTTCGGAAATATTATCCGGCTCGAGCACGTAAATAAGTTTAGGGAAAGCAGGCGTAATCCATACGCCCGATTCGTTTTTAACGCCTTGAATACGTTGCTTGAGCGTTTCTTCGATGATCATTGCCAAATCGGCTTTTTCTTGCTCGTCCCGCGCTTCGTTGAGATACATAAACACGGTCACGAACGGCGCTTGTCCGTTCGTCGTCAAGAGCGTAACTACTTGGTATTGAATGGTTTGAATACCGCGCTTAATTTCGCCGCGAAGGCGTTTTTCCGCAATTTCCGACAAGGCTTTGTCGCGCTTGAGGGAAAGATATGCATAGGCGACTCTGTCGCTTCTT
>JAZSMB010000153.1:0-15831 GCA_045535685.1 Candidatus Scatosoma sp. | reverse complement strand
GCTCAATATGGTCTCGCTTGCCGAACCGTCTATTTTGCGTAAAGCGTTGCGCCACTTTGAGCAAGGCAGAATCGTTATTTTCGCCTGCGGCACGGGAAGTCGGATCGTAGCCATGTCGGGCTGTGAGCCAAGGAGTTGTGTTATGAAATTGTCTTCCTAAGACCGCTTGGCCTCCGACTTGCTCAATATGGTCTCGCTTGCCGAACCGTTTATTTTGCGTAAAGCGTTGCGCCACTTTGAGCAAGGCAGAATCGTTATTTTCGCCTGCGGCACGGGCAATCCTTATTGCTCGACGGATACGGCTGCTGCGCTCCGTGCCTGCGAAATTTCCGCGGATATTTTGCTGATGGCAAAGAACGTGGACGGCATTTACGATTCCGACCCCAAAACCAACCCGTTTGCTAAAAAATACGAAAGTTTGCGTTACGCCGACGTTATCAATCAAGGCTTGAAGGTAATCGATTTCACGGCGGCGACGATGTGTATGGAAAACAACGTACCCACCCTCGCGTTTGGCTTAAACGAAGAAAATTCGATCGTTCGCGCGGTCTGTGGCGAAGATTTGGGGACGATGATCAAAGTATAAAAACACGAAAAAGGAGAAATAATTATGATTGAAAACGAAAGAGTAGAAGAAATGATGATGGAGCTTGAAGAAAAAGCAGAAAATACCATCAAAGCGTTGGAAAACGAATACGGCGCACTCCGCACGGGCAGAGCGAACCCGAAAATTTTAGACCGTATCGAAGTAGAGGCATACGGCGGAATGAGCAAGCTCATCGAGCTCGGCAACGTTGCTACGCTGGACGCGCGTTGCTTGCAAATCAACCTTTGGGATAAGTCGCTTTTGAAAGCGGTAGAAAAGGCAATTTTGCAATCGAATATCGGTTTAACGCCTTCGAACGACGGTAACGTTATTCGTTTGGTATTCCCCGTAATGACGGAAGAAAGAAGAAAAGAACTTGTTAAACAAGCAAAGAAAATGGGTGAAGAATCCAAAGTGGCGATGCGCAACCATCGTCGCGAAGCAATGGACGTACTCAAAAAGATGAAGACGGCGAAAGAGCTGTCCGAGGACGAAACTTCCGGGTGCGAAGCGGACGTAGAAAAGACGATTTCCGGTTATATGTCCACGCTCGAAACCATTATTTCCGCAAAAGAAAAGGAATTGATGTCTATTTGAGGTATGTATCGTAATACAATAATTTCGGAGGGCAACCTGCCAAACCATATAGCCATTATTATGGACGGAAACGGGCGTTGGGCGAAAAAGCGCTTAATGCCCCGTTCTTTTGGTCATCAGGCAGGCTGGAAACGGTTGCAAAGCTTGGTCAAATACGCATTCGATCAAGGTATTTCCGTTATCACGCTGTATGCGTTATCCACCGAAAATTTGTATCGACCGAAAGTAGAATTAGACGCGCTTTTCGACATTTTACGCAGCGGTTTTAAAAAGTACGCGGATAAATTGCTCGCGCAAAATATCCAAGTGCGCGTAATAGGGGATACTTCTCTTTTACCTGCCGACGTACAAACCATTTTACAAAACGTCCAAAAACGGAGTGTAAAAAATACCGAAAAGCGCTTGCAAATCGCGCTCGCCTACGGCTCGCGCGCCGAGCTTGTCCGCGCCGTGAATACGGCAATCAAGCTTGGTCGCGTCGTCGATGAAAAGTCGTTTGCAAAACTCTTATATACGCAAGGCGTTCCCGATCCCGATTTCATTATTCGCACGGGCGGCGAACAACGGTTGTCCAACTTTTTATTGTACCAAGCGGCGTATTCCGAGTTATATTTTTCCAAAAAACCGTTCCCCGATTTTACAAGCGGCGATTTATCCCGTGCGCTTACCGCGTATAGAGGCCGCAACCGTAGATACGGCAAAACGGACGAACAGCGTAACAAAAGATAAAATCATCTTTCACGGTTAAAACCAAAAAAGGAGAGAAAAGTTATGAAAACGAGAGCGATATCAGGCGCTTGCTATATGGCAGTTTTGCTTGCGTTCTTTTTCTTAAAAATATACGTGCACGATTTTTGTTTCGACGTGCTCATCTACTTATACGCACTCTTAGGCACGCACGAAATCGTGCGGGCGTTTGGCGATAAAATGACGAAAACGGAAAAAATAATCGTCTACGTTTTTGCGGTTATTTGCATACCTGCCTGTGCCGTTTCCGAGTATTTCTTCCGTTACGGCTTACATTTAACGGGCATTTGCTTTACGGCAACGGGTTCCGTGCTTTTGTCGCTCTTGGTGTTAAAACACGAAGAAACGACCATCGAAAATTTAGGCGTCACGCTCTTATCGTGCGTATATCCCGTACTTATGCTTACCGTGTTGGTACTTGTAAACCACGTCTCCGACCCGTCGGCAACTGCGCTTGCAAAATTCCCTGAAACGCTTGCAAATCTTGCCATCAACTCCGATTTATTAATCGTGTTCGTATTCGTTATTTCTCCGCTGTCCGATTGCGTAGCTTACCTTTTTGGTAAGTTCTTGCGTAAAAAATTCCCCGAAAAAATGGCACCCGCCATTAGCCCTAACAAAACGATCATCGGCGGAATCGGCGGTTTAATCGGCGGCGTTATCGGCGGTATCGCCATCTATTTTGCTTACAACGCCATTGCAGGCAGTTTTGATCAAATGTATATTTGGTTACCCGTATATATCGCAATCGGTTTCGTGGCTGCCGCTGCTACCGAGTTTGGCGACTTGGTGGAAAGTTGTATCAAACGCAAAGTAGGCATTAAAGATATGGGCAATATAATGCCCGGTCACGGCGGTGTACTCGACCGTATCGACGGCACGATGTTCGCAGGGCTTGCGGTGTATCTCGCATTCGCGCTCATCCGCGCGTTGGTATAACTATGAAAACCATTTCCTTAATCGGCTCAACCGGCTCTATCGGTAAACAAACGATAGAAGTGGTAAAAGCGCACCCCGAGCAATTTCGCATACAATCGCTTGTGGCAAACGGCTCGGCGCAAACGTTTTTAGAGCAAGTGCGCTTACTCAAACCCAAATACGCCGCACTCGCAAACGCACAAGCGGGCGAGCGCATCAAAGACCAAATCCCCGACGGCGTACGCTTTGCCTACGGCGAACAAGCCGCGCTTGACGGCGTGGGATATGGGGATATCGCCTTGATTGCGGCAAGCGGCTTTGCCGGGCTGAAATACAGCTTAAAAGCAATCGAAAACGGTCAAGATATCGCGCTTGCAAACAAGGAAACGCTCGTTTGCGGTGGCGAGCTTGTCACAAGCAAAATCAAAAGGGCAGGTACGCGTTTAATCCCCGTAGATAGCGAACATTCCGCGCTTTTCCAAGCACTCAATTTCCGTTTAGACGCGCCGTTTAAGCGTTTAATTTTAACGGCGAGCGGCGGTCCGTTCTATGGCTGGGAACAAGCGCGTTTAGAGCAGGTAGAACCCTCCGACGCACTCAAACACCCCACGTGGAATATGGGCGCGAAAATCACGATCGACTCGGCAACGCTGCTCAACAAAGGGTTCGAAGTCATCGAGGCAAAATGGCTGTATAACGCGCGTTTGGACCAAATCCATACCCTCGTACAACCGGAAAGCATCGTGCATTCGATGGTGGAGTTTGCCGACGGCAGCGTACTCGCGCAAATGAGTTATCCCACCATGGAATTGCCCATTCAACTCGCGCTCACGTATCCCGAAAGATTGCCTTGCAGCCTGCCTTCGCTTCATTTTGAACGGTTAGGCGCAATTCGTTTTTTACCGTTAAACAGAAAAGATTTTCCCTGCTACGACCTCGCGCTCACGTCGGCAGAACTGGGCGATAACTACCCTTGTGCGCTCAACGGTGCAGGCGAAGTGGCGGTGCAAGCGTTCTTGCAAGAAAAAATCCGATTTATGGATATCGCGCGCGTGATAGAGAGCGCGTTAGAGCAAACGGAGCGCAGAACGATCACCGCGTACGAAGATTGCTTGCAAACGGACGTCCGCGCCCGTGAAATTGCCTTACAAACGGTGCAAAAAATTCAAAAATAAGAGGTTGCTACATTGACGGCTATCCAAAATTTATTATCATTAGCAAATATTATGAAAAGCGTCGGCGGGGTATTACTCGCCGTCACTATTTTACTTGTGATGATTACCGTACACGAGTTCGGTCACTATTTAGCCGGTAAACGCTTGGGCTTTAAAATCAACGAGTTCGCCATCGGCTTCGGTCCTGCCATCTTCAAAAAACGCAGTAAAAAAACGGGCGAGTTATTTTCCCTGCGCGTCATTCCCTTGGGCGGGTATTGCGCGTTCGACGGCGAGGACGAGTTTGCTGACGAGCAAAGCGAAAACACGAACACGCTCAACGATCCTATCTTTGAAGAATTGCCAAAGGATAGGGGCATGTCCGAAACGAATGCAAATATAAGCGAAAAAACGGATAAAGAATATCCCGAGCCTAAAGGCGCGCGTTTCAACGACCAAGCCCCTTGGAAACGCATTATCGTACTCGTTGCAGGCGCAACGATGAACTATTTGTTAGCGTTGCTTTTACTCATCGGTATGTTTGCCTTCATCGGCAGACCGCTGTATCAAGTAACGGTAGAAAAACCCGAAGAATCGCAACCTACGAGTGTCGCGCAAACGGCAACGGAAAGCGAAATCGGCTTGCAAACGGGGGATATCATTTTACAAATCAACGGTAAAGATACGTACCTTGTCACCGACTATATCGACGCACTCAACGGCGAAAGCAAGGGCGCGGAAATCCCCGTGTTGGTGCTTCGCGACGGCGAAAGGGTATCGTGCATTATGACGCTTGCGCAAGACGCACATTTTGCAAATACCGCAGATACGCAAACGCTTTTAAAAGCGATGAATATCTACGGTCTGAGAATGACCACGCAAAAACAAGACTTTTTCCAAACGATCGGCGGCGCGTTCGTGTACTCGTTTAAAATCGGCGGAATGGTTTTACGCTCGCTTGGCGAACTACTCACGGGCAAAATCGGTTTAGAGAGTATGGGCGGCCCGATTACGACGATTAAAGTAACGTCCGAAGCGGCGTCGAGCAGCGTGTTCTCGTTTTTAAATATCGCCGCGCTCATCGGCGTAAACTTGGCGGTGTTCAACCTGCTTCCCGTCCCCGCGTTAGACGGCTGTAAAGTCATTTTCTGTTTGATTGAGTGGATACGCAAAAAACCCGTCAATCGAAAAGTGGAGGCAATCATTCATACCGCAGGCATCTTATTTTTGTTCGCGTTTGCGATTTTGGTGGATATTTTACAATTTTTATAAAAATTCTATAAAAAATTACGCCTGTCAAGTAAAAATGCTTGACAGGCACTTCTTTTTTGCGTATAATGGGATAGGTAAACGCAAGGAGGGGCTGTATGATAGACGATTTCAAGTTTTTACAGCTTTGGGATTTGTATTCCCCCCTGCTGACGACCACGCAACGGGAGATAACCGAT
The DNA here is from genome assembly GCA_045535685.1 of Candidatus Scatosoma sp. Lineage (GTDB taxonomy): Bacteria > Bacillota > Clostridia > Christensenellales > Borkfalkiaceae > Scatosoma. The sequence goes on along the minus strand of JAZSMB010000153.1, from coordinate 10,381 downwards.
TTGTATTTTAATTACGATTTATCGCTAGGCGAAATTGCGGAACAAAAAAACGTATCCCGTCAAAGCGTGTCCGATTGCCTGCAAAAATGCAGAAAGCAGTTAGAAGCGTACGAGGAAAAGCTGCATTTTCGTCAGCTTTTGACGGACGGGGACAGAGCGTTTTCGGCGTATATTACAACCGTTTCGCGTTGGATAGCCGCGCAAAAGGCAACGGGCGAAAACGAAAGTATTTGCGCTTTGGAACAAGCGTTAAAAACGGTGTTACGTGAACACGACGTAGAAGTGATAGAAAATTAGGAGTAAGCAATGGCTTTATTTGGTGGATTATCCGAACGGTTAAATCATATATTTTCCAAGTTGACCAAGCGCGGTAAACTCACCGAGCTGGAAATCCGCACGGCTATGCGCGAAGTGCGCGTGGCTTTGCTTGAAGCGGACGTCAACTTAAAAGTAGCCAAGCAGTTCATCGCAGAAGTGTCCGAAAAGGCGGTCGGGCAAGAAATTTTATCTTCGCTCAACCCCGCGCAACAGGTTATTAAGATCGTCAACGAAGAACTTATCAACTTGATGGGCGCGAAAAATGCAAAAATCGAAGTTTCTCCCAAACTTCCCACCGTTATTATGATGTGTGGTTTGCAAGGCGCAGGTAAAACCACGCTTTGCGGCAAACTCGCCGTGCAACTGAAAAAACAAGGCAAAAACCCCTTGCTTGTAGCAGGCGATATCTACCGCCCCGCGGCAATTACCCAGCTCCAAGTGGTTGGCAAAAACGCGCAGGTGGAAGTGTTTGAAAAGGGCACGCAAAACCCCGTAAAAACGGCGAAACAGGCAATTGAATACGCGCGCTCCAAGGGCTACGACACGGTGGTTTTGGATACCGCGGGACGCTTGCAAATCGACGATACGCTCATGCAAGAGCTGGAAAATATCAAAAAAGAAGTAGAAGTAACGGAAACGCTTTTGGTGGTCGACGCGATGACCGGTCAAGAGGCAGTTAACGTAGCGGAAACGTTCAACAGCCGTTTAGAAATCACGGGCGTAGTGCTTACCAAATTAGACGGCGACACGCGCGGCGGCGCTTGTCTTTCGATTAAAGCGGTGACGGGTAAACCGATTAAGTTTATCGGCGTCGGCGAAAAATTAACCGATTTAGAGCCGTTTTATCCCGATCGAATGGCGTCGAGAATTTTAGGTATGGGCGACGTGCTATCCCTCATCGAAAAGGCGCAGCAGGCGATTACGGAAGAAGACGCGAAAAAAATGCAACAAAAAATGCTTGCAAGTACGTTCACGCTGTCCGATTATTTAGAACAATTCGCGATGATGAAAAAGATGGGCGGCGCGCAAGCGATGCTTTCCATGCTCCCCGGCGCAGGCAAAATGAAGATCAACGAAGGGGACGTGGACGAAAAGCGTATCGAGCGCACGAAAGCGATCATTTTATCGATGACCAAGCAAGAACGCGACTATCCCAATATCATCGACAGCAAAAGAAAACGCCGTATCGCGGCAGGCTCGGGTACGAGCGTACAAGAAATCAACCAGCTTTTGAAACAGTTCGAGCAAACGAAAATGCTGATGAAACAACTCAAAGGCGGCAAGGGCAGATTTCGCTTACCCTTCTAACAAACGATAAAAACGGCGATCAGCCGTAAAAAATAAAAAATTTTTAAGATACTTTGGAGGTATTATTATGGTTAAAATGAGACTTTTAAGAATGGGCGACAAAAAGAACCCTATCTACCGTGTAGTTGTTGTAGACAGCAGAAAAGCTGCTACCGGCGAGTATATCGAATGCGTTGGTCACTACAGACCCACCTGCGATCCCATCGAACTCACGATCAACGTAGAAGCGGCTAAAAACTGGCTTTCCAAGGGTGTTCAACCCACCGAAACGGTTAAAAACTTGCTCGTAAAAGCAGGCGCTATGGAAAAGAGCGAAAAACTCAGCCCTTCCAAAACGAAAACCAAGAAAAAAGCCGACTAACGCATAGCGGTTTAAGCTTGGCGTCTTGGTAATTAGGAGTAGCGATTATGTTAGATTTAATCAAATACATCGTTGGTCAATTTGCCGAAGATAAAGAAAACGTAGAATACGTTGTCGAAGAGAAAGACCGCGTTATCGAAGTAACGGTAGTGCTTTCCCCTTCGGATATGGGCAAAGTGATCGGCAAACAAGGCAAAATTGCCAAAGCGATGCGTACGATCGTGCGCTCGGCAACGCCTGTAAGCAGCAAGAGATACGTTGTAGAAATCCGCGAACGCGGCAGCGACGTTGTAAACAGCGACGACGAATAATTTTGCGATAGGCGTACAACCAAATAAAAAGGGCTTTCCAAGGGAAGCCTTTTTTGGCTTATACACGTGCTTATATGAAAAGAGTGAATTGCTCGTTATCACTCGCGTGAATTGCGTTGCCCAGCAACGCGTTATGGAAAAATAAGCGACAACGCAACGCAAGGCGTTGCAATTCATGTCCGCAAGGACAATTCACGGCGCGAGCCATTTCACGAAACGCAACGCGTTTCAATTCATTCTAAAACGACAGGGGCAGGTATGCGCCGAACGCGAAACATTTACTTTTAAGGAGCTTTTATGAAACGCTTGGTTATTGCCGAAGTTTTGAAACCGCAAGGGATTCGCGGCGAGTTAAAAATTAAAACGTTTACCGACTATCCCGAAAACGTAAAAGAATTTAAAACGGTCTATATCGATGATCAACCGTACAAAATTTTATCCTTCCGCGTCGGCAACGACGGGGCAGCGTACGTTGGATTGCGCGGAATTCCCGATAGAAACGCAGCCGAACTTTTTAGGGGAAAACTGCTCGAAGGTAACCGCGAAGACGGCCCGCAGCTTGACGAAGGTCAATATTATATCGTGGATATCATCGGGCTCACCTGCGAAACGGAAGAAGGCGAAGTTTTGGGCACGGTCGTGGATATTAAAAATTTCTCGTCCGATATTTACACGATAGAAAAAGCAGGAAAAAGAATCCTTTTCCCTGCCGTTCGCGGCGTTATTAAACGCGTGGATTTAGAAAATCAAAAAGTCGTCGTCGTCAAATCCATTTACGACGAAATCGCCGTCGACTAATTTTCCGTTTTCGTTTTTCCTTTCATCAATTTCACAAGCGTATCCAAAATGCCCGTTTTGACGAGTGTTACCAAAACGAGTAGCGCAATCAAGCAATCGGCGGGTAAGTAGATACATTGATAGATAAACGAATAGATAAACGCATTCGCGGTCGCCCACGCGGGGAACTCCACCCACACGGAATTTTCCAAAAAGAAAATCATGCCGGACGATAAGTGGAAAACAAACCGCGTTAAAAAGGCACACACGCACCCCAATGCGATAGGCAAAACGCCTTTTTCGCGGCGGTTCATCTTACCAAACAGCCCCATAAACGCAACGCCGGTAAACGCCAACAGATAATCCAAAAGGAAGGTCGCAGGCGTCAAAATATACGGGTCCTCGATGAAATTGAGCAACCCATGTATAAGACCAACGAGCAAACCGTCGGCAAACCCGTACACGTACGCATAGATCAAAATGGGCACGAGCGAAGCGAGTGTGACCGACCCGCCGTCTTTTACTGGGCTGACTTTGAGGAATGAGAGCGCGAACGACATCGATACGCAAACACCCGCAAACGCCAAACGTTTCGCGTCAAATTTCCGTTTTTGCAAAGCGGCAATCAAAGCGATGACGGCAACCAAACAAACGATAGCGATTACCGAAATCCATTTTACGGTATTCGTCGTTTGCTCGGACGCCTCGAGAAGAGAATAAAGAAACATAAAAACACTCCTTTTCCGTCGCAACCGCTTTCCGTGACACAGCCGCATAAAAAATCCCACGCCAGTTTCGCGTGGGTAAAACAACTCTTTTATGCGCACTATGATAATCACAATGCAAAAAGCATATCAATCTCTCGCTCAGGTATTACCCTGCCGATTCAAATGGTATAATCTCAGCCATCAAAGGCACCCACGACGGATATATTTATTTGTACACCTATTATAATACACAAAACCCTATCATGTCAAGGGTTTAACAGAAAAAACATACGTAAGGAGTAAAAAAAATGCGCCACGATTTTTACGCGTACATGGACAGAATGAAACACATCAAGCGTTGGCAGCTGATGCGTTCTGAACGAGAAGAAAACGTAATGGAACACTCGTACAGCGTAACGATTTTCGCCCACGCGCTTGCCACCATTCACAACCAAGTATTCGGCGGCAAAGCGGACGTGCTGAAAACCGTTTTATACGCGGCATACCACGAAACCAGCGAAGTAATGACGGGCGATTTACCTACGCCTATCAAATATTATAACCGCAGCATCCACGGCGCGTATAAAGAGTTAGAACGCATCGCTTGTCAAAAAATCATCGGTATGTTGCCGCAAGAATTGCAAAGCGAAATTGCTCCGTTCGTGCTCGCCGACGAAGACACGATCGAGTATAAACTCGTCAAAGCGGCGGATCGTTTAGCGGCGTACGTGAAATGTATGGAAGAACTCCGTTACGGCAACGGCGAATTCGTTCGCGCAAAAAACAGCATCGAAGAGGACTTGCATAGCCGCCAAATGCCGGAGATCGAGTACTTTTTCGAGCATTTCCTTCCATCGTTCGAACTCACGCTTGACGAACTGGAAGGCTTTTAGGATTTCACAACTTTTTTATTCTTTTTTCATAACGCGGGCAAATATAACGCGTATAATAAGGATAAGGAATGAGAAAAATATCGCTGAAAATGCGAAAAAGGGGAACTTATGCATCAATTTTTCAAAAAAACGTTCGCGCTGATTTGTGCTTTGGGCTTAACGCTCGGCGCAAGCGGTTGCGTTGTGCAAAACGAAGTCATCAACGCCTACGATATCGCGGTGAAAAACGGCTTTCAAGGCACGGAAGAAGAATGGCTCGCGTCCTTGCGCGGCGAAAGCGGTAAAGACGGGGACGATTTTGATATCGAAACGCTGTATCAAAAAGCCCAAGACGAAGACGGCTTTCAAGGCAGCTTACTCGAATTTGTAGAAGAATACTTCGATATCGACTTGCGCGAAGACAACGACGTCAAAACGATTGCGAAAAACGTCACGTCCGTCGTGAGTATCTACTCGGCGTTCACAACGACCACCACGCAAACACAGGATAAATTTCCGTTCTTACAAGAAACGGTTATTAAAGCGAATGCGTCGGCAGGCAGCGGCGTTATCATCAACTTAGATAAAGAACAAGGCGACGCGCTGATTATTACCAACTATCACGTGCTTTACAGCGCGGGTACGGACACGCAAACGGACATTTCCGATTGCACGTACGTGTATTTGTACGGTGCGCGTAACTACTTCACTTCGGGTGCGGATACGTCAGGCGTTTTGGTGGACGCCAACGGCGACGGAGTGGTCAACAAAAACGATCAAGGCGACTGGTTGGGCGACGGAATCAAAGCGCAATACGTCGGCGGCGCAATGGCGTACGATATCGCCATTTTGCAAGTACGCGGTAGCGAATATTTAAAACGCAGCGCGGCAACGGCAGCGGAAATCGGGAACTCCAACGCCATTACGGTAGGCGAAAAAGTATACGCAATCGGTAATGCGAGAAGTCACGGTATTTCCGTTACGGGCGGGTTGATTTCCGTTGAATCGGAAACGATTGAAATGGAATCGTTGGACGGCACGAGCAGTATGCTTTCTTTCCGCGTTATGCGTACGGACGCAGCGATTAACTCGGGCAACTCCGGCGGCGGACTTTTCGATGCAAACGGCAAACTCGTGGGTATTACCAACGCGAAAAACGTGCAAGAAGCCACCGACAATATGGGTTACGCTCTGCCTATTTCCCAAATCGAAAAAATCGTGGAAAATATTACGGATCACGGCGGCGTATTGAAACGCGCAATGTTTGGCGTAGCTACGCTTGTGGCAGATTCGATTGCCACCGTTGACGAAAACGGCAAACTCATACTCGTAGAAAAGTTAGAGGTCGCCGAAGTATTAACCACGGGCGCGGCATACGGCAAGTTAAAAGTAGGGGATATCTTCCGCTCAATGACGATAGGCGGAAAGACGATAGAACTTACGCAAGGGTATCTTATTACCGACTGGCTGTTCGACGTCCGCAAAGGCGACAGCGTAAGCGTAACGGTATACCGTCCTTCTCAAAATGCCGAAATCACGGTAACGATTACGTACGATAAAGATTCGTATTTTACCATTTATAGCTAAAAATTGTAGAAAAAAACGCGCTTACAAACGAGTAAGCGCGTTTTTTATTATTTGCTTGACATTTTTTTCTATTCGTAGTATAATAAATAAGATAGTGGCGAGTATTACGAAGGAGTAACTGGTATGAGAGCGGAAGAATACGTGGCAAGATTAGCGGAAACGAGTGCAAATGAGGAACTTTTAACCCGTCTTTTCGACGGAGTGCCTCTTGGCGTAGATGCGGCAAACGAACTGGTTTTATCGCAAACGAAAGCGCATCCGTACACCGTGCGCCACACCTGCGTGACGGGTACGCGCAAAACGCAATATATCCGCCGTCTGCTTTGCCATTTATCCTCCGTCTATCCCAAAAACCAAGCCAATTTTTTAATTATTTCGCCCAATTTAGAATACGGCGAGCTGTTAAAATTACACCGCTTAGACGCTACCGTTCCGTATATCCGCACGCAAGCGGACGTAGAACAGGCAAAAGAGTGTATACAATCGCTGATGGACGAATATACGCGCGGAGCAGGCTATCCCCGCTTATTCGTGGTATTAGACGGCTTGGAAACGCTGATTGCCGACGCGAACGGCGACTTATCGGCATACCGTTCGTTTTTAGAACTCGTAGCAACGCAAAAAAATATACATATCATTAGCGGTGTGGAGCTGATGGGTAGCATTTTCAGCGGCAACCCCGGCGTGTTCGTAGGTGTGGGGAATTGTTTAGTAACCACCCGCGAAGAAGGCCGCGCCGACGTTACGTACGTAGACGACGATTGCTCGCTTTCTATGCCAATCGGTATGACCTATCCTTCCGTTCCGTCCCCCTTAGAAACGATTATTTATCTCAATTCTTTGCAAAATAAGACCTCGCAAGCATAGCGTTACATATGTTCAAAACGGAAAAAGATATATTTCATCAAATACCTGCCCCCTTGCTTTTATGGTATCGAGCGCATAAACGCGATCTACCTTGGCGCAACGATCCCACGCCGTATCACGTTTGGGTATCCGAAATTATGCTCCAACAAACGCGGGTGGAGGCGGTAAAAGAGTATTATACGCGCTTTATCCAAACGCTCCCGACGGTGGAAGCGCTTGCGGCTTGCGAAGAAGAAAAACTCTTAAAATTATGGGAAGGACTCGGTTATTACAGCCGAGTTCGCAATTTGCAAAAAGCGGCGAAAACCATCGTTTTCGATTTGGGCGGCGTATTTCCCAGCGACGAGCGCACGTTAAAAAAACTTGCAGGGATAGGGGATTATACGGCAGGCGCGATTTTATCCATCGCGTTTGGCAAGCGCAAGGCGGCGGTGGACGGCAACGTTTTACGCGTGATGACGCGGTTAACGGAAAATCCCACTCCAATTTCCGACCTTGCTTATTGCAAAGCATTGACAATCGCGCTCTCCGACGCATATCCAAGCGCAGGGGAGGATAGCCGCGATTATACGCAAAGTTTATTTGAGCTGGGCGCACTCGTTTGCAAACCGCAAAACCCCGCGTGTAGCGTTTGTCCGTTGTCGCACGTATGCAAAGCCAATCAAAACGGCACGCAAGCGTTATACCCCGTGCAAAAACCCAAAAAACCCAAACGCGAAGAAGACGTTTTCGTGTTTTTAATCGAAACACCCAACGGCTTTTGTATCCGCCGTCGCGAGCAGGGGGTACTCAAAGGCATGCACGAATTCCCCTCGCGTCTTTCCTACGGCGAAACCGCTGAGCAAATACTAAACGAGTGGGGCATGTACGCGTTCACGGAAAAAACGCGTCGAAATTTCACCCACGTTTTCACGCATATTAAGTGGAATATCACCTGCGTGCATATTCAAACGGACGACGCACCGTTTGACACCTATCACTTAGACGAAATTAAAGAAAATATATCGTTACCCACAGCTTTTAAGCAATGTTTGGCAACGCTAAAATAAGGAGAAAAAACATATGAAAGTAATGCTTGTCAACGGCAGTATGCACAAAAACGGTTGCACGTACACCGCGCTTTGCGAGGTGGAAAAGGCGTTAAACGCAAACGGCGTAGAAACGGAAATTTATCAATTAAGCGATAAAACGATGATCGGTTGTCGCGGTTGTTGGGCTTGTAAAAAAACGGGCGCGTGCGTATTCGACGACGGCACGGTAAACGACTTCGTTAAAAAAGCGAGCGAGTGCGACGGCTTTATTTTCGGTTCGCCCGTCTATTATGCTTCTGCGAGCGGCGTACTCGTCAGCTTTATGGACAGGGTATTTTATAGCGGCGGCAAACACCTTGCATATAAACCCGCGGCGGCTGTAGTAAGTTGTCGTCGAGCAGGCGCAAGCACGACGTTTGACGTAATCAATAAGTATTTCACCATCAACCAAATGCCCATCGTTTCTTCCAACTACTGGAACGAAGTACACGGCAACACCGCTCAAGAAGTATTGCAAGACTTAGAGGGCTTGCAAACGATGCGCGTTTTAGGGAATAATATGGCTTGGCTGTTAAAATGCATCGAACAAGGCAAACAACAAGGCATCGAACCCACCAAAGAGAAAAAAGTTTGGACGAATTTCATTCGTTAAATTTTCCATATAACTAAAACACTTTATTGTATATTTACTAAGGAGAAAAAATGAAAGAGTTTTTTGGTTTAAGTAAGATATCCCAAGAGAGTTTTGGTTTTTTACGAGAAGCGGAAGGCGCTTGGTCGTGGCAGCATATTTTATTTGTTTCTTGCTTAATGATTGCGATGGTCGTTCTTGCCGTATTCTTCGGCAAAAGAAACAAAGACAAGCCCTTTGTACAAAAGAACAAAGTATTGATCGCTTGCGCAATCGCCATCAACAGCTTCGAAATCGTCAAAATCGTAGTGCTTTGCATCCGCACGCAAAACGCGTTTCATTGGTTGTACGTATTACCTCTGTTTTTATGCAGCATTCAGCTCATTGCCATTCCGCTGGCAGCATTTTGCAAAGGCAGATTGCAAGAAGCAGCGTTGGATTTCGTACTTACTTTCGGAATTTTAGGGGCGGTATTCGGGACGATCGGCGCAACGCAAAATTATGCCTCCTATCCCGTGCTTTCTATGGATAACGCCTTTTCGGGCGTCACGCACTCGATATCCGGTTTTGCGTCCCTGTATATCGCCATTTCCGGCATGATTAGCTTAAAAAAGAAAAATTTCCCCATCACGCTTGCTATTTTGCTTTCGGTTTCCGTTTTGGCGTATATCGCCAACCTCGCGCTGGATTATAATTATATGTTCCTTATGAACCACGACGGCACGCCGTATAGTATCTTTTATAATTTAGTAAACGGCAGCCCCATTTTCTATCCCCTCATCGTAGTCGGCGTTTTCGTTGTATACGTTACGTTGTTCTATTACGTTTATCATCTCATTATCAAAAAATCCAAGCAAAAATCGAAATCGTAAAAACAAATGCATTAACAAACGCCGCGATGCTTATCTTGCACCGCGGCGTTTTTTTCATTTAGTTTTTTTATACGAACGGATATTCCGCGCGGATCACGCACGAACACTCTGGCCGCTTTTCTTTGATACGCTCGGCAACCGCCTTTTCCGCCTCCGCCGCGCACATATCGCAATCGGCAGGGAGTACCAAATCGAAAATCAAATTCATTTTACTTTCGCCTTTGGTCATACGGAAATCGTGGATAGAAAAATGCTCGTTCACGGTTTTTGCGGCCTTATCGGCGAGCGCGCGCAGCTCGTTGACAAGCGGATCGTCCACCACGATAGGGTCAAGGTGTACAGTCACGATACAGCCGAACTTTTCGTGCATATCCCGCTCCAATTGATCCACTTCCTCGTGCGCGATATTGATATCCGAATCAGACGGCACTTCCGCGTGAAAAGACACGATTTGTCTACCCACGCCGTAATCGTGTACCATAACGTCGTGAATCCCGACAATCCGCGAATAATTTTTACAAAACGCGTAAATCTCGTCGATGAATTTTTGATCGGGGGGCGAACCGAGCAACAAATCGATGGTCTCTTTCGCCGCTTTCACGCCCGTGTACAAAATAAACGCCGCGACCAAAATCCCTGCCCAGCCGTCGATTGCCACTCCCCAAGTTTTTGCAACGATTGCCGAAAGCAAAACCACCGCGGTTGCCACGCAATCGGACAGCGAGTCGAACGACGCGGC
>JAZSMB010000065.1:0-6210 GCA_045535685.1 Candidatus Scatosoma sp. | reverse complement strand
AACGACATGGCTACGATCCGACTTGCCCCAAACGATGCCGTTGATTACCGAGTTGACGCTCGCAATCCACTCTAATACTTTATCCATACAAAACCTCCGTATGTAAAAATAAAAAATAACGAAAAAACGGAGTGAAAAAACCGTTCACTCCGTCAAAAAAATCCAAAAATACCCCTTAACGATAAGGTTTTTTAGCAATTCTCTGTCCTTTTGCCTGAGAGATTAACGGATTTTTATCCGTTTTGCCCCTTCGGTATTCGCGCTTGGCGAACTTCTCCGGAGTGCCATCCAATTGCAGTTCTCAATCTTTCGATCACCTGAGAGCGTCACTCCTTCGGTCGAACGCCGTGCGTTCATCTTCTACAATTATCGTATAGCCTGCTTATTCACTTGCCAACTATCATAACACAGCCAAATCGCATTTGTCAACGAAATTTTTATCCTTTTTTCGTTTTTATCTATCGAATTTTTCGTGACTACGTATTGAATTTTTCGTTTGCTTACGATAAAATAAATCCGTCGTGAAATAATTTTAAAAATTCACGCTTTCGCGCGTATGCGCTTGACAAATTAGAAAAAATTACTATACTTGAAAATACGATGATTAAAATTTTGCTCGACAAATTAAAAGAAGCGGCAATTTCGGTATTCCCCGTTGCGATTATCGTGTTGCTGCTCAATTTTACACCGCTGGTCCACTTTACTTCGACCGAGTCGGTGGTTTTTGCGTGCTGCGCGCTTGCACTCGTCGTAGGTATGGCGCTTTTCAATCTCGGCGCGGACATGGCTATGACGCCGATGGGCGAACAAGTGGGTTCGGGTTTGCCTAAGTCGGGGAAATTTAAGTTGCTTTTAATCATCTGCTTTATGATGGGCGTGTTCGTTACCATCGCCGAGCCCGATTTATCCGTGCTCGCGTCGCAAGTGGCTGGGCTTATCGACGGTACGACCTTGATTATTACCATCGGCGTGGGCGTGGGCGTGTTTTTACTCCTTGCCGTTCTGCGTGTGGTATTCCGTTTACATTTGTCGCATTTGATGACGTTTTTCTACATGCTTTTATTTGCGTTGGCGGCGTTGATGCTCGTGCAAGGCAAAGAAGGGTTTTTACCTCTTTCGTTCGACTCGGGCGGGGTGACGACCGGACCGATTACCGTACCCTTTATCATGTCGCTGGGCGTAGGTGTGTCCGTAGCGCTTGGCGATAAGCACGATAAAGAAAGCAGTTTCGGTTTCATCGCGCTTTGTTCCATCGGCCCTATCCTTGCCGTAATGCTTTTGGGGTTGACGGCGAACGGGGAAGTAAATTATACTTTGCCCGATTATTCGATGGAAAATAATTTAGGGTTTGCGTTGTTTGAGAAAATCCTCCACACGGGGCAAGAAGTATTCGTTGCTTTGCTCCCGATTGCGGCGTTTTTCTTCATCTTGCAATTTGCCCTGCTTAAATTACCTAAAAAACGCATTTTGCAAATCGTAGTAGGTATTTTTTACACCTTCTTCGGTTTGGTCATTTTCTTAACCGCCGTTGCGGTTGGATTTATGCCGATCGGGTTTAAGATGGGCTCGCAACTTGCCCAAAACGATCCCGTATTGATTGTGCTTTTCGCATTCTTAATCGGTTTAACCGTCGTGCTCGCAGAACCTGCTATTCACGTTTTGAATAAACAAGTCGAATCGGTCACGGGCGGCGCGGTGAGTAAGCGTTCGATGTTGATTGCCCTCTCGCTGGGCGTGGGCGTTGCAATCGCACTTTCCGTACTCCGCGTTATCGTTGGGTTTAGCGTGCTTTACTATCTTATCCCCGGCTATTTTATTTCGCTTGGACTCTCGTTTTTCGTGCCCAAGTTGTATACCGCGATTGCGTTCGACTCGGGCGGGGTTGCCAGCGGGCCGCTCACTTCCAGCTTTATTTTACCTTTCGTTATCGGCGTGTGCGCGGCATTCCCTACGGCGGGCGTTGAGCGCATTCTTACCGACGCGTTCGGGCTTGTAGCGATGGTTGCAATGACGCCGCTCATTACCATTCAAGCACTCGGCTTTAGAGCGGTTGCCAGCCAAAAACTTAGAGAAAGAATTGCAATGAAACGCATCCTTGGTGCGGACGATAAACAAATCATTAAATTTATGTAAGGAGGGGGGGCAGGTATGGAACGAACGAAAACGACGCGGAAAGTCAGACGAGCGAAATCGACCGCCTCCGACTTTAAAAAACTCAAACTTTTGATAACGGTCGTCAACCGTAAAAAGACGGAGTTTTTTATGGACTTTTTACAAGGGTTTGAAGTGAACGCGCAAATGAGTGTGCTTGCGCAAGGCACGGCGCGCTCGGATACTTTGCATTTGCTCGGTTTGGAGGACGCGGACAGGAGCGTGATTTTTTCACTCGTTCGCGAAGAAAAGGCGGAAGAAATTTTACGTGGTTTGGAGAATAAATTTGCTACCGTGCGCGGCGGGAAAGGGATTGCCTGCACCGTTCCCCTTTCGTCGGTCATCGGCGTGGCGATTTATCGGTTTTTAAGCAATAACAGAACGTTTGGGGCGGAGGAAAAATAATATGACGAAAAAATACACCCATCAAGTGATTTTTTGCATCGTAAACAGCGGGTTTAGCGACGTGGCGATGGACGCGGCGAAAAAGGCAGGTGCGCGCGGCGGTACGGTATTTAACGCGCGCGGTACGGGCGCACAAGAGGCAGAAGCGTTTTTCGGGATTTCCGTGCAACCGGAAAAAGAAATCGTTATGATCGTCGCCCCCACCGAAGATAAGGATAAAATTTTGCAATGCCTGTACGACGAAGTGGGCTTAAACACGCACGGTCAGGGTATTGCCTTTTCCATGCCCGTGGACGGCGTCGTTGGACTTACCGCTTTACAAGAAGAGAAAAAAGACGACTAAATTTTTGAGTATAAAAAACTCCGCAATCATTCGCGATTGCGGAGTTTTAATTTAATTTTCATTACACCAATACGAGATACCCGATCATCCAAATCAGCCAAAAAACCATTGCAACGGTATTTATAATGACGGAAAGTATGCCAAATACCAGCGTTGCCGTGGGTTTTTCTTCTTGCACCAGCAGCGATCCTTTATAATCGCCGATCGAGCGCACTCCAAGCATAAATCCGTATAAACAAAGTACCTCGCTAAACAAACCCATATTGACGGCAAACATCAAAACAATCGAGCCTACTCCCATTAAAAAGGAAATAACGGCAACGGGCGTGCCCTCGTACTTGCTGCCCTTTATCTTATTCGGTTTGAGTGGATTTTCATCATTCATCTCGTACCTGCCCCCCGCAATTTACTATTTTTGCGATAAAAAAACTTGTTGGAACGACTGTATTATATCATATGCCAGCATCAAAAATCAAGAGTTTTTGGAAAAACGGAATCGTTTTTTTTAGAAGTATTGACTTTACGCGCAAAAAATGCTATAATGCCTATGAAAAGGTTTTACGATAACAAGGAGAAAATGATATGCGTAAAAAATTGACGATTGCGTTTATGTACGATTTTGATAAAACGCTGTGTGACCAAGATATGCAAAATTATAGCTTTATCCCTAATTTGGATATGACTCCCGACGAGTTTTGGGGGGAAATTGAGACGTTCCGTAAAAAGAATTATATGGAAGGGATTTTGGGGTATATGTACTATATGATGCACAAATGCCGCGAGAAAAATATTCCCTTTACCAAAGAATATTTGCGTTCGCTTGGGAAGGATATCAACTTTTACAAGGGTGTGCGCAACTGGTTTAAGCGTATCAATCAATACGGCGAATCGTTGGGTGTGAATATCGAACACTATATCATTTCCAGCGGTATTAAAGATATCATCGACGGTTGCGACGTGAAAGACGAGTTTAAAAAGGTTTTCGCTTGTCAATATTATTTCGACGAAAACGGCGACGCGGTTTGGCCGAAGATTGCCATCAATTACACGCAAAAAACGCAGTATATTTTCCGTATTTCCAAAGGAATTTACGACGAAACGGACAGCAAGGGCGTAAACGAGAAAATGAGCGATCGAAAAATTGCGTATCAAAATATGATTTATTTTGGCGACGGGATCACGGATATTCCCTGTATGACGTTCGTAAAAAAGCAAGGCGGTATTTCCATTGCTATCTATCCAAAGGGCAAGAAAAACCAAGTGACGCCGCTGCTTTTGGAAGATAGAGTAAACTATATTTGCCCTGCCGATTATCAAGAAGGGAGCGATTTAGATTCGCTTGTGAAATGCATTATGCAAGAAATGCAGCTTTCGCACACGCTCTTGTTAAAGCAACGCCAGCAAAAAGCGCGCGAAAGTAAAAAAGCGGAAAAAGCGTAAGCACTTTACCCCTTTTATAGGGGGCAGGTATGCGATGAATATAAAAAACGGTGGGTTTTCCCACCGTCAAAAATTATGACTTTACAATAAAAAACGCCTTCTTTTAGGCGTTTTTTATTATTAGTTATTCTTTTCACGAGCAGTTATGAGGTTTAATTTCGTACTCACTTCCGCATGGTTGAGGAACTAAAAAGGTATGTCTCAAATCCGATTAGAGCAATCGCCATTTTTTGCTGACATTATCACGCTGAATTACCCCTTCACCCTCTAACGTACGCAATAGCCCGATAACCCAATATTGTTGACGGGTTGGCTCTGCTTTTTCATAATCGCCCCAATCAAATCCACAAACGCGGAACAATTCAGCTTGGCGTAAACCCTTTCCGTCTCGAGCGCAATCGTCATTTAATTTCATATAATCTAAAACTATATTTTTGGAATATTCTCTTATTTTTTCCCCAACTTGACTGAATTTTAAGCCCGAAAACTCGGAAACGTCAACCGTTTGTGTTCCCCCGTCGTTTGTTAAGCGCCAATGTTTTGTTCCCACATCTTGTTGGACTAATTTTTCGCTTTCTAATTCTTTCAAGCACGCAACAATCCAATATTGTTGATTGCTTTCGGTTGCGTTTTCTTGATATCCCCAACTAAATCCGCAACAACGGAAAATATCAGCTTGGGTTAATCCACGTGCCATAATGGCGCAGTTGGGTTGCTTTTGCATAAAACGCAAAACAATGTTTTTTGTTTTTTGCAAAATATCTATGTCTACTTTATGTACAGGAGTATTGGCAGAATTACTAATAGGGGGCGGTGATATTGTTTTCTTTTCTGCATTGTTTTGATTTAGAAACTCTGCGATATCAACCTTTGGCGTAATAATACTAATTTTCAACTCATCTTCAATGGCTTTAATACATCCTTTTAAACGTGACAATAATTCTTCCGCTTTGGCTAAAAATATTTTCGACGAAATATGCGCCCCACTTTGACCACCATTGCCAATTTGTCGAATAATATCCATATCCGAAATAACAAATTCGTCAAAATAAGAACGAAATTGTTCGTCTTTTATGACGTCATTCAATGTAGGCATCCGTCTATTTTGAAATTTTTTCATCCAAAACAACATTATAGCCCCTTCCAAAGTTTTCCTTACGATCACTCCAACTTGCTTCGGCAATTCGCGCAACGATTTTTCTGCGTCTTGATACGTGTTTTTAATTTCTTCAATTAATTTTTTCTCTTCCATTTTTATTCCTCCTTAACTTAAAAATTCGTTTTTATATTGATACAAGATTTCTCTTATTCCTTCCGCAGGACGGATTTGAGTCCCAGAAAGAACGAAAAACAATCCGTGCGAATTTCCTTTTTCCGTACACATTGACGCAAAATTATTGTCAAAACTCCACGCAGTTTTATCGGGATTATTCTTTAAGAATACTTCCCGCATTAAATCGCGACTTGCCACCCCGTTGGTTTCACACAAAAAGAACGCTTTAACTATTTGCGCCCCTATTTGCCCTTTTCTACTTGTTGCCCAAACAGGAATTTTTGTCAGAGCTTTGGATTTGCATTCTTTCACATTTTTGGGTTCGTCGAGAAAATCGCTTTCCAAGGAGGGAGCGCAAGGCTCTGCTCCGTATCCTCTTAATACTCTTGCCGCATACTCTCTAACAAGACTTTCAAAAACTTCGTTTTTATCCTTATCCGAGAAATATAGTGCGAGTTCAAAAGCATGTTTGGTTTTTTCCGACACGATAAAGGTAATTTCTGTGGTTTGCATTTTATACCTCAATTTTTTTTATTTACTGCTAATAGCATCGCCATTATATCATTATTAAAAATATATGTCAAGCATTTTTACTATT
>JAZSMB010000090.1:0-3303 GCA_045535685.1 Candidatus Scatosoma sp. | reverse complement strand
TTCCTAAGACCGCTTGGCCTCCGACTTCCCGTGTATTCCGCTTTTTCGTTGGCGGGGGCAACCGTTTTTCGATTTTCCGTGGACGTGCCCGATTTACTCATCAAAAGCTCGATTTTGGCAACCACTTCTTTGCTCATTCTGCCCTTGAATGCGTCGCATTGTGCGGCGTAGTAGCGACGGATAATTTCGTCCTGCGAAGCTTTTTTACAAGCTTCGTCGTCGATTACGCAAAAGCCTGCCATATTTACGCCCATGTCGGTGGGCGAACGGTAGGGGGAATACCCCAAAATCTTTTGCAGCATGGCACTTACGACGGGGAAAATTTCCACGTCGCGGTTATAGTTGACGGACAGCGTTTGATACGCGTCTAAATGATAGGGATCTATCATATTCACGTCGTTCAGATCGGCGGTTGCCGCTTCGTACGCGATATTGACGGGGTGGGATAAGGGCATATTCCAAATCGGGGACGTTTCGAACTTCGCATAACCCGCTTTTACGCCCTGTAAATGTTCGTGATACAGTTGCGATAAGCAAACTGCCATTTTACCGCTGCCCGGTCCGGGTGCGGTTACCACTACGAGCTTTCTCGAAGTGGGAACGTACTCGTTTTTACCGTAGCCGTCCTCGCTTACGATTTTTTCTACGTCGGAAGGATACCCTTCGATAGAATAGTGTTTATACACGCGGATACCCAACTGATTTAAGCGTTTGATAAACCCATCGACCGCAGGTTGCGCGTGGTACATCGTCATTACGACGCTGCCCACCAAAAAACCTTGACTTTTGAATGCGTCGATGAGGCGGAGTACGTCGCTGTCGTACGTAATGCCTAAATCGCTGCGGTATTTGTTTTTGATGATATCGTTTGCGCTGATAACTACCAAAATTTCCGCCATCTCTTTGAGCTTTAACAGCATTTTGAGTTTACTGTCCGGTTCAAACCCCGGAAGTACGCGAGAAGCGTGGAAATCGTCAAAAAGTTTACCGCCGAATTCGAGGTATAATTTATCGCCGAATTTGGTGATGCGTTCTTGAATTTTTTCCGATTGTAAGGAAAGATATTTGTTATTGTCGAACCCTATTTTTTGCATTTCTGCCTCCGCGTTTTATCCTTGGAATTTCCTTAAAAATTATTATACCAAGTTTTTGGCTTTTTGTCAACGTTATAAGTGTAAAAAAATCCGCGCACTCGGCGCGGATTTTATAGGTTTTTTAATTGAATAATTTACAAAACTCAACTTTCCACAAGTCAAGTTTTCTTTTACCTACACATAATCACTTGAAATATAATCTTTTTTTTGATATAATAAACTTATCAATATGTATAAAATTGTATCACAAAGGAAAATAATTATGAGCGAAGCAGTGTTAACGATTCAAGAGGAAGAAAAAATCAATAAGAAATTAAAAAGAAAAGAAAAAATAGCAAAAATTCTTATAGCAAGCGAACAAAAAATGGATGAGTTTTTATTTAAGCTTGAAGAAGAATTGAAAACTTTGCCACAAGGCGAAAAAATAGCAAATATACCTGTTTTTGTTTCTATGGTTAAAAGTTATATTAAAAAAGAATATACGGCTTTCCCCATGAACACGCTCGTGTCGATTGTCGCTTTATTACTATATTGGGTTTCTCCTATTGATATAATTCCTGATAAAATTCCTATCTGGGGTAAAGCTGATGATATTTGTGCGTTGACTATTGTTTTGCGTGGAGTAGAAAAGGACGTTGAAGATTACAAGGCATGGAAAAAAGGAGAGATAAACAAACCGTTGCTTCAAAATTTGAAATAAAAGAATGTTAAAAAACGCAAAAATATAGCGTTCTATATTTTCAAATGAAAGTCGTGTGTTTTTGCAAAGCAAAAAAAGTAGAGAGTAGCAAAATTTTTGCTACTCTTTTATAATGTCCTATAAAATTCTTAACGGAACAGCACTTTTGGCGCGGATTTTATATTAAATTTTCTTTTTCAGTTCGCGGACGGCGTTGGTTAAAAAAAACTCTGCGGTAGTGCCTTTTCTGATAAGTGCAACCGCCTCGTCGGGGGTACACCATCTCGCCTCTTCGATTTCCGTTTGTTGTAATTTTATCGGCATATCCTCTACGACAACGATGAAATTGAGCATCAAAACGTCCTTTTTCGCGTGATAGCGCGAGGAGGTATACTTGGCTTTTACCACGTTTAAGCCAAGCTCTTCTTTAATTTCTCTGGGGATTGCCTTTTCGGCACTTTCGCCCTTTTTAATGTACCCTGCGAACAGAATAAAATCGTCGTCTTCTACGTGCTTGGCAAGCAGAATTTTATCCTGCGCGCGGTTCGTAACTACCATCGACACCGCGATGGAAAATTGCGGAAACATATAGCTTTCGCATTGACTGCAATAGGGGATTAATCCCTCGTTTTCGCAAAAACGCAACGAAAGTTTTTGCCCACACTCTCTACAATACATAAAACACCTTCCTTATCATATATAACTTCTATCGCTATAATCATACCCCTTTTTTTGCATTTTGTCAATACAAACGAAAAATTTTTCTCTAAATTTTCGAAAAAGCGCGAAACGCTTTGCAAAATAACCGTTTTCGTGCTATAATATACCTACTATGAAATACATGGAATTAACGATACATACAACCACCCAAGCAAGCGAGATTATTTCCGACGTTATGTGGAATTATACCGATTTCGGCGTGACCATTTGCGATCGAAACGATATTATTGCGTTGCAAAAGAGTAAAGATTCGACTTATTGGGACTATATGGATAACGAACTGACGGCAGAGAAAAACTCGGACGTGTTGGTTAAATGCTATATTGCGGAAACGGACGCGGAAACGACCATTCCCGCAATTTTGCGCGATATTTTGGACGCGAAAGAACGCGCGGGGGATAGCTTGCTGTTCGGAACGCTGGAAGACACCAAACGCTCGGTGGACGGGGACGACTGGATTGACGTTTGGAAAAAGCATTTTCGCCCTATTCATCTTGGCAAAATCGTCGTCGTGCCCGAGTGGATTGACTATACGCCTCAAGCGGATGAAAAAATCGTTTTGCTCGATTCGAATATGGCGTTCGGGACGGGCGAACACGAAACGACTTCTTCGTGCGTAGAGCTTATGCAAGACTACCTCACGCCCTCCTCCATTTGTATCGACGTGGGTTGCGGTAGCGGTATTTTGGGTATTTCCGCGCTCAAACTTGGCGCAAGCAAGGCGTATTTGACGGATATCGACCCGATCGCCGTGGCGAGTGCAACGCACAACGCGGAGAAAAACGGCGTGGCGGATAGAGCGGTCGTGGC
>JAZSMB010000112.1:0-4304 GCA_045535685.1 Candidatus Scatosoma sp. | reverse complement strand
CTACGATCCGACTTAAAAAAACATTATTCGAAATAATTGATTTTCATCGCCTGTTTCACTTGCGTTAGCGTTTTTGCGGCAACGGCACGCGCCTTTTCGCTGCCCGCCTTTAACATTTCCCAAACGGCGGGGATATCGTTTGCAAACGCCTCTCTTCTTTCGCGGATCGGGCCAAGCGTTTCTTGCATTACTTCGTTGAGTAAGCGTTTCACTTTCATATCGCCCAAGCCGCCGCGTTCATAGTGCGCTTTTAACTCGTCCAAGTTTTTATATTCGGGCAAATATTTCGCAAAATGCTCGTCGGTTGCAAACGCGTCCAAATAAATAAACGTGGGATTGTTTTTCGTGTCGCCGGGATCGGTCACTTTTACGTGGTTGGGATCGGTGTACATACCCATAACTTTGCGTTTGATTTCATCGGCGGAATCGGACAAATAAATGCAGTTGCCAAGCGATTTACTCATCTTCGCCATACCGTCCGTGCCGGGCAAACGCAAGCACGATTTATTATCGGGCAACACCGCTTTGGGTTCGACCAGCGTTTCGCCGTACAAACCGTTGAAACTTCTCACGATTTCGCGCGCTTGTTCGAGCATAGGGAGTTGGTCCTCGCCCACGGGTACGGTCGTCGCCTTGAATGCGGTAATATCCGCCGTTTGCGATACGGGATACGTCAAAAAGCCCATGGGGAGCGAGTGCTCGAACTTCTTTTGTTTGATTTCCGCTTTCACGGTCGGGTTGCGTTCCAAGCGAGCAAGCGTGACCAAATTCATATAATAAAAAGTCAGCTCGGTGAGTTGTTCCACGTGCGATTGCACGAAAATCGTCGATTTTGCAGGGTCTAATCCGCACGCTAAATAATCCAGCGCCACTTCTGTGATATTTGCGCGCACTTTTTCAGGGTTATTAAAATTGTCGGTAAGCGCCTGCGCGTCCGCAATCATAACGTAAATTTCGTCAAATTTACCGCTGTTTTGCAGTTCCACGCGGCGTTTGAGCGAGCCGACGTAATGCCCGATATGCAATTTCCCCGTCGGACGATCGCCCGTTAAAATAATATTTTTCATAATTCCTCCGTTTTTGGACATACTAAGCGTATGAAACGTATATTTTTAGCCGTTACGGCATTTTGTTTTGTTTGCGCCATCGCAATGCTTATCATCAGCTCTCATGGTTTCGAACCGAGAAACGCGCGCGGCGTTTATCCTACTTTTAACACCAAACGATTTTATAAAATCGCTCCGTAAGTTTTTCTATACGCGTACATTGCCTCTAAATGCTCTTTGCCGTCGATAACGCCGCTTTCAATCGCCGCGATAATATCGTCCATCGTCACGACCGAGTACACGTTTACGCCAAATTGCTTTTTCGCCTCGGCAACTGCGGAAAGTTCGCTATCGAGTGCCTTTTCGCGCCGATCTACCGAAATGACCATACCCACGATTTGTACGTTTGCCGCCGCTTGCAATTTGGGCAAAATTTCACGCAAAGCTTTGCCCGACGTCATTACGTCCTCTATTAAAACTACTTTTTCGCCGTCCGTAAGCTGTTTACCAACGAACAAACCGCCCTCGCCGTGATCTTTTACTTCCTTGCGATCAAAGCAATAATTCCATTCTTCGTTATAGTTATTTGCCAGCGCGATCGCGGTTGCAACGGATAAGGGAATTCCCTTATACGCAGGGCCGACGAGCGTTTCCGCCTGCAAGTTATTTTCCTTAATACAAGCGGCGTAATATTCGCCGAGTTTGGCAAGCTGTTTACCCGTTTTATAGTTGCCCGTATTGATAAAATACGGCGCTTTTCTACCGCTTTTTAAGGTAAATTCGCCAAACTTCAAAACGCCGTTTTGCACCATAAAGCGGATAAATTCTTCTTTGTACGTATATGCCATTTTTTCTATCTCCTACATATTATTTCCCGTTTAATTGCAGCGTGCCCGTAAGCTCGGACACGTTTTTTACGTTATGACGATCGCACCACGCGTTTAAACCGTCGATGATTTTGGGCATTGCGTACGGGTCGGTAAAATTCGCCGTACCCACTTGCACCGCCGTCGCGCCCGCCATCAAAAACTCAATCGCGTCCTCTGCACAAGTAATACCGCCCATGCCGATTACGGGAATTTTCACCGCTTGCGCCGCTTCGTATACCATACGCACCGCGATGGGTTTCACGCCCGCGCCCGACACGCCGCCCGTGTTGTTGGCAATAATCGGCTTGCGCTTTTCAATATCAATCGCCATACCCGTAAGCGTGTTGATGAGCGAAATACAATCCGCGCCGCCGTTTTCCGCCGCCTTTGCGTTGGTCGCAATGCTTTCTACGTTGGGCGAGAGTTTGACAATGAGCGGCGTTTTGCAAAGTGCGCTTTTGGACACTTTCGTCACTTCTTCCACCGATTGCGGTTTAATCCCGAACGCCATACCGCCGCTTTTTACGTTGGGGCAAGAAATGTTGAGTTCGATCATATCCACCTTGCCGTCCAACCGCTTACAAATCGCGTAATAATCGTCCAGCGTTTTACCCGCCACGTTCGCAATTACGCAAGTGCCCGTACTTTTCAGCCATTCTAAATCGCAAGAAATAAAATGCTCCACGCCGGGGTTTTGCAAGCCGACCGCGTTCAAAATAACGCCGCGGCTTTCCGCTATTCTGGGTACGGGGTTACCCAAACGAGTTTCCATCGTCAAGCCCTTGGTGGATACACCGCCCAGCTGACCGATATCGTAAAGTTCGTGAAATTCACGCCCGAACCCGAACGTACCGCTTGCCGCGATAACGGGGTTTTTGAGTTGTACTCCGCAAAGATTTACTGCTAAATTTGCCATATATGTATTCCTTTTACTAACTTAGAAACGTAGCCGTTTATAAAATCACTTCGTTTGCGTTAAAGACGGGTCCGTCTTTGCATACGCGCGCTTTTTTACCGTCCGTTTTATCGCATACGCACACCACGCACGCGCCGATTCCGCAGCCCATACGCTCTTCGAGCGATACGTAGCACAAAAGCCCTTCGCGCTCCGTTACCGCTTTCAATGCGCGCAGCATAGGCGTAGGTCCGCAAGCGAGTACTACGTCGGGACGGTTGCCTGCCTTTAAGTCCTTTTCAAACGCTTGCACGGCGTTCATTTTTTCGCCGTAGCTTCCATCGTCGGTGACAGCGATAAATTTTTGTGCTTTTTCAAATTCTTCCACGCCGCAAACGGCGTTTTTATTGCGATAACCGATGTATGCGGAAATCTCTTTTTCCTTTCCGTATTGACGGAGCACGGAGATCAGCGGAAACGTACCCACGCCGCCGCCTACAAGTGCCACTTTCTTTTCGTTTTCTTCCACGAAAAATCCGTTTCCAAGCGGCATAAGCACGTTTAAACGCGTACCTGCCCCCATCGTTGCGAGTGTTTTCGTGCCTTCGCCTTTGAGTTGATAACAAAAGGTCACTTTTGTATCGTCCACTTTACAAATAGCTATCGGACGGCGTAATAAATGTGTACCGCCGATAGAAATGTTGCCAAACTGTCCACAGCGCACCTTGACGGGTTCGCCCATATCAAAGGTGACCGCGTGGATATTTTCAGCGATTTTTTCATTTTTTACGATGGTTGCAAGATAATCTTTCATATTGTTTCTCCAAAATTTCCAACCGCGTAGGTTTGCGCCAAGCCGAACTTTTGAAACGGCGTAGATACGAGCAGTTCAAGGCGTTGTGAGTACACCGCAGGGAGCGTACTTGGCGTACGTAACCAAGGTGCACGGAGCAACAACGCTGAAATGCGAAGTATATACGTCGTTTTAGCCCATTTTGCCAAGCACGGACGCAAGGTCTTTCTGCATAGCAATCGTAGCCGCGCGCGCCGCATCGTAATACGTGCCGCCCAGCTTTTTATACGCGCACAAAATCCCGCGCGAGTTGTTTACCACGCCGCCCAGCCCGTTTGCACCGAAACAGCTTTTGAGCATCTCCGCATTTCCGCCTTGTGCGCCGTAGCCGGGAATTAAAAAGAAGGTGTGGGGAAGCACTTTGCGAAGGCGCGCCGCCTCGGTGGGATGCGTTGCGCCAACCACCGCGCCCACGGACGAATAGCCGTATTTACCAACGGTGCTTTCGCCCCATTTTTCTACCAAACCGCCCATATACTCGTACATGGGTACGCCGTTTTCCAAAACCATGTTCTGAATTTCCGCACCCGACGGGTTAGAAGTTTTAACGAGCACGAAAATTCCCTTTTCGTTTTTCTCGCATTCTTCCACGAACGGCGCAATACCGTCCGTACCCAAATAACCGTTGACGGTCACGTAAT
>JAZSMB010000170.1:0-8533 GCA_045535685.1 Candidatus Scatosoma sp. | reverse complement strand
CCGCTTGGCCTCCGACTTCTTCGCTTATCATCGCATACTCCCCTTGCATTGCACACGGCGTGCATATGAGTAAGAGTTTGGAAGAAGAAAAATTAGCGGTCGAATGCGGGTATTTTCCTTTGTTTAGATATAACCCTATCTTGAAAGAGCAGGGTAAAAATCCGTTTATTTTGGATAGTAAAGCCCCCACCCGACCTTTACGCGCGTTTTTAGAACGAGAAAACCGTTTCGCAAGCTTGCAACGTACGCGAGGGCAGGACGCAGAAACTTTGTTTGCACAAGCGGAAAAGGATTGCGCCGAGCGGTTTGCGTACTTGCAACGGTTAGCAAGCGAGAAAGAATAAACGAAAAAAGGAGTTGTTTTTGACAACTCCTTTTCTTTTACTTGGAATGGGGATATTTCTTTTTGGGAATATTGAGATACGGCACTACTTTGTGTCTGGGCAACGCCTTTGCCAGCGCGGTGATTTCCGATTGGAGATAATCGCAAATTTGCTTTCTTTGCTCGTCCATCGAAAGGTTGGGATCGTAATAAATCGGCTTGCCAAAAACGACCGTTTTGAGCGCAGGTGCGCAATAGGCAGGCACGAACGCAATCGCGCGTTTGTATTTGGAATAGTACAAGCGTGCCACGTCCACGAACTTATCTTGAAATTCGTTGACAATCTCGTTGTATTCGTCCGCTTTTTCGGGACAAACGACTACGTTGTCGCCTGCGTTTAAGCGTTCGAGCGTTTTACGGAAGGTAGTTAAAATGCGCGCGTCTTTATACACGGGAATGGTGTCTGCGTTGGATAAAACGAAGGACGCGATGGGTGCAATTACGTACGAAAGCAACTTAAAAAACCACTTCGTCCACTTGGGTTTGAGCGACCAAAAATCTTGATACGCG
Organism: Candidatus Scatosoma sp.; assembly: GCA_045535685.1. Classification (GTDB taxonomy): domain Bacteria; phylum Bacillota; class Clostridia; order Christensenellales; family Borkfalkiaceae; genus Scatosoma. The sequence goes on along the minus strand of JAZSMB010000170.1, from coordinate 7,641 downwards.
TATGCAGGTACTTCTTTTACGTTCATCATTTGCCCGATGCACCACATACTCTTTTGCGTGGGAAAAAAGAGTTCCACGGACAAAGGCGCGTGCATTTGCGCGTGATTGATAATGACAAGCGACGGCTCGGCGGGTAAATTTTCCAAGCCCACGTACGTGCGCTTGCGATAAAACAATAAAACGATTTTTACAAGTAAACGATAGAAAAACGGTTTCTTTTGAGGCGTTTTTGCTCCCGTTTTATCTTCGATTTTTCTCATTCGTCCCATACCTGCCCTACACGAACGAGATTTTCCGTAGTATTTTCGTCAGCTAAAGCGGCTTGTTCGCTCGCACGGTTTAAACCCTTAAAGAATAAAATTGTAAACGGAATAGCAAACACAAACGCGCACGCATCTGCAATCGATTGACACATTTGCACACCCAAAAGCGCAAACACGTTGGGCAAAATAAGCACCGCGGGAATATAGAATAACCCTTGACGAGAAATGGCAAGCAACGTTGCGGATATTTTATTGCCGACTACTTGATACGTAACGCCTGCCATAAAGTTGAGAGGCAAAAGCGGCATTGCCATACATTGTAAACGCAAAGTAAGCGTACCGATTTCGGTCGCGCGGTCGGATAAACTGAACAGTTTCATCACTTGCGGCGCAAAAACTCCGCATACAGTCGCAAACATGATCATCAAACTCGTGGAAAATGCGAGCGTGAACAAGTACGATTTTTTAACGCGGTCAAAGCGTTTTGCACTATAATTATAACCCAAAACCGGTTGATAGCCTTGCCCGATACCCAAGGATATGGAGAAAGCAAGCATAAATACTTTTTGCACGACGCCAAACGACGCTTGCGCTGCCGCTCCACCGCCCGTAAACACCAGTTCTCCGTAGGTGTAAGCTGCGTTATTCAAAAATACGGTGCATAAACTTGCTAAAATTTGACGGCAGAACGACGGAAAACCGGTTGTGATGATTTCGCCGTAAATCGTAAACTTTTTCGCAATCGACCGCAAAGACAAGCGCACGATGGTTTTGCGCGATAAGAACATAAACAGCAATACGCCAAAGCTGATGCATTGACTAATACAAGTAGCCAACGCCGCGCCCGTTACACCTAAATTTGCGCCGAAAATCAACAGCGGGTCTAAGCCGACGTTGATTACTGCACCCACAACCAAACCAACCATCGAAAGCGTTGCTTTCCCCTCCGCACGAAGTACGTTATTCAATACGAACGACATACACATAAACGGCGCGGCGATTAAAATCCAACGCGTATATTCTTGCGAGTATCCAAAAACAGGTTGTTTGCCTGAACCCAGCAATTGCAACAGCGGAGTCATAAATAGATATCCGCTTATTAAAATGATCAGCCCGCAAGCTGCCGCAACGAAAAACGCAGACGACGCCACTTGGTTTGCGCCTTGTCTATCGCGTTTGCCTAAACGGCGGGATACGATTGCACCGCTGCCCATACCAAACGTAAAACCAACTGCTTGAATAATCGACATCAACGCAAGCAAGTTGCTAACCGCCGCCGTAATGCTATCGTCGCCGAGCATGGATAAAAACATCGTGTCGGCAAGATTATAAAGGGACGTGACCATCATACTGAGCATCGTAGGGATACCCAGCGAAATAACCAACTTTGCAATGGGCGTTTGCGTCATCTTAACAAACTGTTTCCGCTCCCTTTCCGCCGCCGCTTTTTCTTCTAATACATTTTCTTCCATTTGTGTACTCATAACTCTTTTATTATACTATCCTTTTTTATTTTTTGCAAGTGCGTGAAAGCGGCGTTTGATAAAAAAACTGCTTTTTTGCGTATTTTTCACAAACCAAAGTTTTTGAAAGCATTTTTTTCCTTGCTTTTTTATAGGCGGCGTGGTATAATAACGATATGGGACAAGAAAAGAAAAACAAAAAAATGATAGAAAGTAAATGTTTTCAATACAAATTCACTCCGCTGATGTTGGGGCTTTGTGTCGCCGTTTTACTCCTTTGCGTGGCGGGCATTATCGTATCCGTTTGGCGGATTATCGAGTTTGGCATTCGCGATTTTTACGACGTGATCAAGTATCCGTTTTTGATTGCCGTTTGCGTATTTTGTATCGTTTTCGTCGTTTGCGCGCTTTGCCGTTCGCAATACGTAGTTGACGGCGAAAATTTTACTACGCAATTTGGATTTTTAAAAACGAAATACCCTATCAAAACCATCACCGCTTTAACTTTTGACCGCGACGCGAATAAACTCACCGTCAACTTCGGCGAAGAATACGCCGTCGTCGCCGTTAATCCCGAGTGGAATGAAGAACTCGTCCGCGCGATTATGGATATCAACCCTTCTATCGATTATTCGTTTACGCTTACCGACGTAAAGAAGAAATAACGCTTTTAAACAACGAAAAGACCGCTTTATGAGCGGTCTTTTTTGTATGGTTTTTACGCGCTTAACAATCGTGATTACACGAAAAATTGCTACTTTCGGCGGCGTTGGGCTTTCTGCCTACCGACGTATTATCTTCTCTGCGGTTACGAAGTTCGGGCACGGGGCTGGGCGCTACTTGATAGCGATAATCCGCTCCCCGACGGTTAATATACGTTTCGATAACTTGGTGCGAAGGCACGATGCGCGTGGTCGGATTGATGATATCTTGATACTCAAAAAAGCGCGCGTCTTTTTTCAAACTTTCTATCTTGCGATACTCCTCTTTATCCGACGTGAATTGTACCGTCGTATCCAAAATTTTACGCACGTAATCGATATTTTCCTGCAAGGACAGCGGTTTGGGGAATTTCGGGTCTTTGATCACTTCTTCAGGCGATTTCCGCTCGTACTTTTTGAGTAGTTCCGCCGCCTTATGCAAGTGCGTAATTTCCATCATTAAGTTTTGTTCCCAAAGCGATTTCACGTACGCGTCCGTTTCCGTTTGATAGCACGACCAGTAGAGATAACACTCGGCGTATTCGTGCCAAAGCAGCATTTCTAACCACGTTGCGTTGGGATCTTGCAAAGATTCGTACTGCGTGACGTGCTCTTCTTCGACGAGCGCGATTTCTTGATAGACTTTGCGTGCCAAATCGTTGCAAGCAAACGGCGTGACGTTCATATAATAGTTCATCGTTTGCTGTTCCGCCGCCGTAATAATGAGGGTAGAAAGCACCGTTTGCGTATCCGATTCTTTGGCGTTGATAAAGCGCTTTACGTTATCAAGCGGGCATCTATGATGCGCAATCGTGGGACGGCCGGGCATAATTTCGGTATATCTGCCCACCAGCCATTCGGCGGCAATGCCTTGTTCCATTTCCAATAAGTTCGCATACCGATACAAGTGGTCGAAATCTTCGAGCAGAGCGAAATCGAGCGCGGTTTTTACGTTGCAATCGAGTTCGCGCTGCGCCAGCTCCGCCGTCAAATCCACGGCGAGTTGCTCATAGCCGATCGTGTGCTCTAACACGCTTTCGTTGGCGGGTTTGAGCAAACCGATTTTGAGTTGCTGTTGCTTTTCAATCATACGCGTCATCGCAAGATCGCGGCGCAAATCGTTGTCGTTGACGTGGCGCGCCATTTGATGCGAGAACCAGTTTGCCTCAAACTCCGTGCCGTTCATGAGTATTATACGTGTTTTCGTATACGGATCAACAGCGCGTTTGTCGTAAGATTTGGGATACATCTGTTTCCAGTTTTGGAAATCTTTTTCTATCGTGCCTGCTTTTTCATTAAACGGATTCATGGGCATACTCCTTTATTTTTCGTTCACTAAATAGAGTATGCCCATTTACATTTTTTTGTATACAAACTGATTTACACCTAAAATAAAAGTTGGTGATTGCTTACATTAAATCGGGATTATGCCCCGTAAAGCCGTCCAGCTTTACTTCATCTATTTTATGCATATCTTCGCCGTCAATCGTAAAATCGAACACGTTTGCGTTTTCTTGCATACGATTTTGAGAAACCGTTTTGGGCAACGGCAAAACGCCGCGTTCCAAACACCAACGCACGCAAAGTTGCGCGGGCGTTTTTTGATACTTTTGCGCAAGCGAAAGCAAGGTCGGATGGTCTAAAACCATTCCGCGACCTAACGGACTCCAACCTTCCACCAAAATACCGTTTTGCTTGCAAACTTCAAGCGTGGAAAATTGTGCCCAAGCAGGGTGGAATTGAATTTGATTGACCATCGGTTTGATCGACGCGTTTAATAAGGCGTTTAGATGATGCGGCAAGAAATTCGATACGCCGATGGCGCGCACTTTGCCCTGCTGATAAAGCTCTGTAAGCGCTTGCCACGTTTCGATATTTTCTTGCTCCCAAGCCGTGTTTTCCTTTTTCGGCGCGGGCCAATGTACGAGATATAAATCTAAATAATCGAGTTTCAACGCGGACATGGTACGCTCAAATGCGTTCAGCGCGTTTTTGTAGCCGCGGTCGCTGCGCCAAAGTTTGCTTGTGATAAACAACTCTTCGCGCTTTAATCCGCACTCGCGAACGGCTTGCCCTACGTTGCGTTCGTTTTGATAAAAAGCAGCCGTGTCGATATGCCGATAACCGCACTCAATTGCGTTCAAAATGGCGTTCGTCGTTTGCTCGCTATCCGTCATTTTATACGTGCCGTAGCCGATACACGGAATTTGCACGCCGTTATACAAAACAAAAGTATCTTGCAGACATTTTTTCATCGTTTTATTATCCTTTTTGGGTTGTTCCATTATCCGTTTTTTCGCGATTGACGCGTTTTTTCTTACCGTTTCATTATACCCCAGCCACGAAAAATTGTCAACCCTTACGCTGAATTTTTATGGGGAGTTTTAAGATAATTTCGTTGCGTAGTTTTTATAAATTTCACAACGAAAAAACGCCACCCTTTGGGTGACGTTCGTTGGTGACTCTATCGGGGGCTTTCGCTGTGCTCAAAGAAAACGCAAACGTTTTCCGAACCCTTCGGGTTCGCCGCACTCAATGAGAGCAACCAAAAAGAGAGAACAGCCACAAGGGGTGTTCTCTCTTTTTGGTGACTCTATCGGGACTCGAACCCGAGTTTGCGCCGTGAGAGGGCGCCGTCCTAACCGCTAGACGATAGAGCCGTACTTGATTTATTCAATACATATTTTTTTCGTCGCCACTCTCGTGAGAGGGCTTCTCTCGGACAAAGTATGGTGGGCTTTGTCCTCGGTCACGCTCACGCCTACCTATCGGCGTCCGCTTATTTCGCCCCTAAAAAGCGTTATCAACGCTTTTCTTAACGGGTAGCTCACCCTAACCGCTAGACGATAGAGCCGTATTTGGTTTTTAAAAGCAACCGCCGTTTCAACGTTTGCTTATGTAGTATAGCATATTTTTTTGAGAATATCAACTATTTTTTGCACCCTTGCATAAAAACAGGAAAATTTTCTTATACAAAAAACAATTCCTCCCTAAAAATCATTGACGAATCTTCGCGCAAAATGATACAATAAATACGATTGAAATTTCACAAAAGGTGACTTATGAAAAAATTTACAGGTATATCTTTTTTAGCGGTGTTTGTGCTCTCGCTGCTGTTCCCCTTTTTCAGCTTATCGGCGCAAACAGCCGACGCTGCATCCGCATGCACGCACGACCTTGATAGTAGCGGTAAATGCACCACTTGCCACGTGCAAGTGATAACCTATAAAACCAGCGGCAAATATATCGCCAACTGGGGCGAGCGCGATGAAACGTGTACTTTCTTATCCCCTTATGCAAAATCGTTTTATACGGGTAGTTATACCTACGAAACGTTAGCGCAAAAATCGGGTGGTGCTTCGCAAGCGAATGCGCCTTCGAGTGCGTTATATTCGGCGTTAAAAACGTTGATGAGCAGTAAGCATTCTTATCAAACGAATTATAATGAAACTCGATATCAATATCGTTATACCGACTGCGAAAACAACGACACGGCGCATATTTCGTCGTTCTATTCGGGAACGCAATTAAACGGGGCGTGGGATAGCGGAAAAACTTGGAACAGAGAACATACTTGGCCCAACAGCAAAGGGCTTGGCGGCAACGATGAAAACGATATTATGATGCTCCGCCCTACTTCCGTAAGCGAAAATAGCTCGCGTGGGAATGCCGCGTACGGGCAAACAAGTGCTTATTACGATCCCAACGGCGAAGGTCAAAACGTACGCGGCGATTGCGCGCGTATCGTATTATACGTATATACGCGTTGGGGAAACACTTCCAAAATGTGGGGCTCAAACGGCGTTATGCAAAGTATGGACGTACTCCTCAAATGGATGAAAGAAGACCCCGTAGATACTTGGGAAATGGGCAGAAACGACGCTGTACAGGCTATTACGGGTACGAGAAACGTGTTCGTCGATTACCCTGAATTCGCTTGGAAATTGTTTGGAAAATCCGTTCCCGCAAACGTTTCCACTCCGTCAGGACAAGGGAATAGCAACTCTAACAACAACCAAAACAACGATACGCCCACAAATTATACCCTTAGCACGTTACGTTCTAAAGCGACTGGCACAAACGCCATCGCAAAAGGCGTCGTGATCGCCGTAGCGAAAACGGGTTTCATGTTCAACGACGGCACGGGTAGTATGTTCTTCTTTACGGGTACTACGCAACCGACCGTACAAGTAGGCGACGAAGTAGAAGTAGCAGGAAAAACGTCGACGTTCGGCGGACAAATTCGTTTTTCCAGCCAAGACGGCGTCAGCTACACGAAAAAAGACGTGGACGTGCCTGCGTACGTTACGCCTACCCCTACCGTTTGGAACTCGGCGCAATTAAACGCGTTTAACGGTACGCCCGGTCAATACGTGCAAGTGACGGCAAATATCTACAAAAACGGAGCGTATATACGCGCAGAACAGCTTTCGTCGAGTGATAATAAACGCATCGCCTTGATTGAACCCACGAGTGAAATTTTGGGCGATATCACCCTTTCGAACACTCCGCAAGAGTTTGTCATTACCGGCTACACCTGCTACGTGAGCGGATCGACTACACAATACGCGTACTTGATTGTGACCGAGATTCGTCCTACTTCCAACGGTGGAAACGCTGACGGTAACTCGTCTAATAATAGCTCGAACGGCGATTCAAACAGCAATTCGACGGATGCGCCCGACGCGGCGACCCCCTCGCCTATCGTGCCCATCATGATAGCGGTAAGCGTAGTTTGCGTGGGCGGAATCGCTACGGCACTCTTCTTCGTTTTAAGAAAACGTAAATAATCACAACTAAGGCAATGCAAAAGGAAGACGCATAAAAACGTCTTCCTTTTTTTGTTGTTGATTGATATCGCTAAATACTTTTTACCAAGTAGCGCTTAAATTATTTTTTAGGGAACCAAATACCGTTGTCTTCTTGGATTGGATCGTAGAAGTCTTCGCCGCTTTCATTTTGCGTGGGTTGACTTCCGGGGAACCACATACCGTTATCTTCCTGATCAGGATCATAGAAGGAACCGTCATTTTGTGCTCCACCCGCTACATACTTATAAGGAATTACGAATACTACGTCGCTCGCCGCGTTTTCGATTTCAATCGAATGATTTTCATCGAGAGCCACCAACTTCTTCTCGCCGTTACGCCATAAAATTACGTGCGTATAGTATGCAGAGAAGGTAAGCGTCGTGGTTTGATATGCCGCGTAATC